>DBGFLF010000086.1:0-11896 GCA_048528725.1 Collinsella sp. | reverse complement strand
CCGTCCCGATTGCCTGTCCATGATCGGCATGGCCCGCGAGACCGGCGCCATCTTCGACCGCGATTTCCACGTTGAGTTGCCCGCCATCAAGGCCGAGACCGGCCGCGCGACCGACGACGAGCTTTCGGTCGAGATTGCCGACGAGGGCCTGTGCGACCGCTACGTCGCCCGCATCGTGCGCAACGTGAAGGTCGGCCCCTCGCCCGACTGGATGGTCAAGCGCCTCAACGCCCTGGGCGTGCGCCCGCACAACAACATTGTCGATATCACCAACTACGTGATGATGCTCACCGGTCAGCCGCTGCACGCCTTTGACCTGGACACCTTTGCCGAGCGCGATGGCCGCCGTCGCGTGGTGGTCCGCGCCGCCCAGCAGGATGAGAAGTTCACGACGCTCGACGGCGAGGAGCGCGCGCTCGACGCCGGCATGGGCCTTATCACCGACGGCGAGCGCCCTGTGGCTCTGGCCGGCGTTATGGGCGGCATGGATTCCGAGATCGAGGACGACACCGTCGACGTGATGGTCGAGAGCGCCTGCTTCAACGCCGGTCGCACCTCGCACACCAGCCGCGACCTGTCGCTGATCTCCGACGCCTCCATTCGCTTTGAGCGCCAGGTCGACGAGACCGGCTGCGTGGATGTCGCCAACGTTACCTGCGCACTCATCGAGGAGATCGCCGGCGGCGAGGTTGCTCCCGGCTATGTCGACGTGTTCCCCGCGCCCAAGACCATCGACAGCATCAAGCTGCGCCTGGCCCGCGTGCATGCCATCTGCGGCGCCGACATCGAGCCCGACTTTATCGAGCGCTCGCTCATCCGCCTGGGCTGCACCGTCGAGCGCGACGGCGAGGACTTTATGGTCACCCCGCCGAGCTTCCGTCCCGACCTGCCGCGCGAGATTGACCTGATCGAGGAGGTCCTGCGCCTGTGGGGCATGGGTCGCGTCACGGCGACCATCCCGGCTGCCAAGAACCACATCGGCGGTCTGACGCGCGAGCAGAAGCTTACCCGCAAGGTCGGCGAGATCCTGCGCGCCTGTGGCCTCAACGAGACCACGACCTTTGGCTTTGCCGCCCCGGGCGACCTGGAGAAGATCGGCATGTCCACCGAGGGCCGCGGCTGCCCCGTGGTGCTCATGAACCCGCTGGTGGCCGAGCAGACCGAGATGCGCCGCTCGCTGCTGCCGGGCCTGCTGCAGTCTGTGGCCTATAACGAGGCCCACGGCACGCCCAACGTGCACCTGTACGAGGTCGGCAGCCTGTTCCACGGCCGCGAGAACGCCAGCCTACCCAAGGAGACCAAGTCCGTGGCGGGTGTGCTCTCGGGCCAGTGGAGCGAGCAGTCTTGGAGCATGAAGTACCGTAAGCTGCGTTTCTTCTTTGGCAAGGGCATCGTCGAGGAGCTGCTCGCCCAGCTGCGCATCGAGAAGGTTCGCTTCCGTCCCGTCGAGGGCGAGGGCTATGCCTTCCTGCAGCCGGGTCGCGCCGCCGAGGTCCTGTCCGGCGGCACCGTGCTGGGCTGGGTCGGCGAGATTCACCCCGAGGCGCGCGAGGCGATGGGCATCGATGAGGTCGTCGTTGCCTTTGAGCTCGATCTGGACAAGCTGATCAAGGGCGCTCGCAACCAGGAGAACTACCGCGAGTTCTCGCAGTATCCGGCTGTTGAGCACGACCTGGCTATCGTGGTCGATAACTCCGTGACCTGCGAGGATCTTGAGCGCCGCATTACCAGCGCCGGTGGCAAGCTGCTCGAGGGCGTGCGCCTGTTCGACGTCTACCGCGACCCGGTCCGCGTGGGCGTGGGCAAGAAGTCCATGGCCTTTGCGCTTACGTATCGCTCCGACGACCACACACTCACCAGCGAAGAGGTCGAAAAAGCACACCAGAAGATCGTCACCAAGGTGTGCAAGGGCGTAAACGGCGAGGTCCGCGGATAGGTCCTGCACTGGGATATGGGTCGGCGGTGGCTGCCGCCGAGTCCTACGTGACCGCTATGCTCGGTATGAGGCACCGTTGAGCCTGTATATATGACACGCGCATTACATAACGGCGTGCTGCTTTGTCGGCAGTGCGCCGTTTTGCTATGATAGCCCGCGTCGTGTTACGAATTTGACAATACGTAACACTGTCAAGGTGATTTAAGCGGCGTTGCAATTCTGTGCGCCGACAACCGGGAGGCGTACATGCACATTCCAGATAACTATCTGTCCCCGCAGACCGATGCCGTCATGGCGGTGGCGATGGTGCCCGTTTGGGTTCACTGCATCAAGAAGGTGCGTGCCACGCTCGATCGCGAGCATATGGCGTTCCTGGGCATCTGCGCCGCATTCTCCTTCTTGCTCATGATGTTCAACGTGCCGCTGCCCGGCGGCACCACAGGTCACGCCGTCGGCGGCGCGCTCATCGCGCTGCTGCTGGGCCCCGAGGCCGCGGCTATCGCTGTCTCGGTCGCGCTGGCGCTGCAGGCGCTGCTATTTGGCGACGGCGGCGTTCTGTCGTTTGGCGCCAACTGCTTTAACATGGCCTTTGTGCTGCCGTTTGTCGCTGCTATCGTGTTTCGTGCGCTCAACAGCCGTCTGCACGACAAGAGCTGGGGCACTTCGGTTTCTGCCATCGTGAGCGGCTGGGTTGGCCTGTGCCTGGCGGCCCTGTGCGCGGCGGTCGAGTTCGGTATTCAGCCGATGCTCTTCACCAACGCTTCGGGCGCTCCGCTGTACTGCCCCTTCCCGCTGTCCGTGGCTATTCCGGCCATGTTGATCCCGCATATGCTGGTTGCCGGTGTGATCGAGGGCGTGGCGACGGCCGCCATCTACGGTTTCATTAAGAAGACGGCGCCGAGCATTATCGTCGGGCCCGAGGCCGTCGATGGCCAGCTTGCTGCCGAGGGCGCTGCTGCCAAGAAGACCTCGCTGGTCCCCACGCTCATTTTGGTCGCCGTGCTCGTGGTGGCCACGCCGCTGGGCTTGCTTGCCACCGGTGACGCCTGGGGTGAGTGGGACGCCGAGGGCGCCGCGACCGCCGTTCAGGAGGCTGGCGACGACAGCCTGCAGGCTTCGGTCGGCCTCGATACCCCGACCTTTGCCGACGCGCTGCCCACGGGTGATTACCTGCAGGCTTATTCCGAGGAGCAGGGTCTTGGCTTTGCCGGTCAGGCTGCCATGTATATCCTGTCCGGCGTGATTGGCGTGGCGGTGCTCACCATCGCATTCCGTCTGATCTCGCTGACGGTCAAGGAAAGCGGTGCTCATGGCAATAGCCGAGCTGCCTAGCTGGCTTGCGACCGAGCAGCGTTACGAGCCCGCGGGGGCTCGGCATCGTGTGATGCAAAAGAATGTCCTGCACCTGGCGAGCCTGCTTGAGCGGGTTCGCCTGGGTGGAGGCGCGCACGAGGGCGGGTCGATGGTCGACCGCGCCCTTTCTTGCGTTTCGGCTCCGGTGCGCCTGGTGGGGATGTTCGTCTGCGTCCTGTGCGTGTGCCTGACGCAGAGTCCGCTGTACCTGATGCTGATGGCGGCAATCGCGTTGGTGCTGGTCGCGGTGCGCCCCGCACGCGGGCTGCGTGCGACCTTTGTACCGGCGCTCGGCGCCACGGGGCTTGCCGTGGTTCTGGCACTGCCTGCCCTGCTGCTGGGCGCGTCTGCCACGGGCGCCATGCTCAAGATCGCGCTCAAGACGTTTATTAATGTGTCGCTGGTGCTGGGTGTTTCGTGGACGCTTACCTGGAGCCGCATGTCGGCGGCGCTCAAAATGCTGCACCTGCCCGACGAGGTTATCTTTACGTTTGATATGGCACTCAAGCATATCGAGGTGCTGGGACGCACGGCGCACGATCTGTGCGAATCGGTCATGCTGCGCAGCGTCGGTTCCGCGCCCGCGGGTTTTTCGCGTACCGACTCGCTGGCGGGTATCATGGGCATGACGTTTATCAAGGCGATGGAATGCAGCCGCGCGATGGACGAGGCCATGCTGTGCCGCGGCTTCGCCGGCGTGTATCCGGCGCCTGCACGGAGCGGCTTTGGCTGGCGCGATGCGGTTTACGCGGCCGGCGTTGCGTTGCTCGCCGTGTTGTGCGCGGTGCTGTAGCGCGGACGGTCGAACCGTCGATGTGAGTAGGGAAGGGCGACGTTTTGGCAAACGATACGAATAACGCGATGGGTGCGAGCGGTGCTGCCGGCACCGAGGTCACGCCGATCATCGAGTTTCGCGACGTGCTGTTTTCCTATGCGGGTCATACGGTGATCGACGGCATTTCATTGCAGGTGAACCGTGGGGAGCTCGTTGCTCTGCTCGGTCCCAACGGCTGCGGCAAGACGACGATCATGCGCCTTATCAACGGCCTTGAACTTGTGGACGCGGGTGCGTATCTGTTTGACGGGCATGCGGTCGATGCGGCATATCTCAAGGATTCCGCGACGGCCCAGCGGTTCCATCAGCGCGTGGGCTTTGTGTTCCAGAATGCCGATGCGCAGCTCTTTTGCGCCACGGTGGGCGAGGAGGTCGCGTTTGGCCCGGCTCAAATGGGGCTGCCGGCAGACGAGCTCGAGCGTCGCGTCCGCGACGCCATGGAGCTGTTCCAGGTTGCCGATCTGGTCGATGCCTCGCCCTATCAGCTTTCGGGCGGGCAAAAGAAGCGCGTGGCGCTGGCTGCCGTCGTGTCGATGAACCCGGATATCCTGGTGCTCGACGAGCCTACCAACGGACTTGACGAGGACTCTTGCGACATCGTGGTCAACTTTCTACTGGCCTATGTTGCTGCCGGTAAGACGGTCTTGATGAGCACGCACCATCAGGATTTGGTACGACGCCTGGGTGCCCGTGCAATCTTTATCGATCGATATCACCATGTGGTCGAGGCGCCGGTATCGTCGTATGGAACCGAGAGCGGCGTTGTGGAATAGTTGCTGCGTGGAGCGTGCGTAGCCGCCCGCGCGGCTTTGCCGTGATGGTATAGTTATCCAGGTTTTTATGGGGGTGGCTATGCCAAGCTGGAACATTCATATCGCTCAGACGGAGCGTTTGCTGGAGCGCACCGGTGCGCTTGCCAATAGCGTGCGCGACCGCAATGCCTTTTTGTTTGGCTGCGTGGTTCCGGATATCTTCGTGGGCTATATGGTCCCTGGCATCGCCGATCCCATCCCGTACCGCATTACGCACTTTGCAAAGCCCGAGCCTATCCCTAAGCCTCGTGAGCATGAGTTCTGGGATACCTATGTGGCACCGTTGCTTAAAAGTTCGCCCACCGGTGCGCCAGCTGCCGCGACCTCGATTGTCGAGGAGCGCGAGCGACTCAATCGGGTGCATTATCCCCAACGTTACAAGGACGCCGAGCCGGTCGCCGGTCCCGGTGCTAGCGAGCTTTCGCTCGCGCCCGATGACGTGGCGCAGTCGCTGCTCGATCTGACGCTGGGCGTTTGGTCGCATCTGGTGGCCGATACCGTATGGAATACGCGTGTGAATCAGTACCTGGAGGCGCACGGCGGCAAGCCGTGCGAGGAATTCCGCATTAAAAAGCAAGGCGACTTTGACTGGTTTGGCAAGACACTCGGCATCGTTTCGATACCGCGCGCGACCGATCGCCTGTATACTGCGGCGACCCGTTTTGGTCAGTATCCCATCCATAAGGAGTATGTGCTCAAGACCATCGGCGTTATGCACGAGATTGTACGCGAAAACCCCGGCGAGTCCGATCATCCGCCGTATCGCCTGCTAACCGAGGAGTTTTTCGATACAACGTTTACCGAGGTCATCGAGCTAACCGAGGCGGGATTTGCGGCTCGCGTCGAATCGCCCGATATGCCTGCGCTTCCCCTGATTGCTAGCTGCTAGCTGGCCGGCTTGGCGGTGAATAGCTCAACCCAATTGACAAGTAGCTCTTGCCGCAGGGTGACTTCGGCGGCGCGCTCCTGTTTGGTCTTTGGGGTGTAGGAAAGTCCAGCCTTTTTATGGATGAGCTCGGCTATGTGGTCGAAGCTCTTCTTATCCTTAATCTGGCCAAAGGTAATTTGGATGACGTCGTAGCCCATGCTTGTGAGCGCGGTGGCGCGCTCGGCATCGGAGAGGCTCGCGGCTTCGCTGTCGTGGGCGGAGCGGCCTTGGCATTCAAGGATGACACCCATGCTGTCGGTGGCGCTTTCGATGAGGATATCGGCGTAGCAGCAGGTTTTGTCATACAGCGAGCGCGCGGCGTCGCTGAGTGGGATGCGCACGTTGTTTGCGATGTTGATGCCCATGCCGCCCTCGTCGCGGGGGAGCGAGATAAGCATGGAGGTCTGTACTTCGAAGGGCGAGGCGGTCTGTCCTGTCATGCGTTCGGCGGCCCAGCGGAGCTGCTTAACACCGCGCAGGCCTGCGGCCTGCTTGGCGAACGCGGCGATATCCGCTGCGGAAAGAAGCGGCGTGCGCTTCCACAGGTTGGTATCCTTGCCGTTGACGTCGATAACCCGCTCCCAGCCGCAGTTGGGTGGAATGAGCTTAAGCGAAATAGCTTCATCAAGTTGCCGTTGCGCTCGTTTGCAGGGTGTATACACAGCAAACGAGCTGCACATCTCATAACACGCCATAAGCAGCTGGTTGCGTGAGACCTGCGTAGCAAGGTTGAGCAGTGTGAACTCGGGCGATGTGACATCAAACCCATGCTCGGTTTGCCTAAACGACCCGGGAGGCGGCTCTTGGGTCAGGAGGTGCGATTTAAACAGCCTTCGCGACCCGGATTGTGCCCGAGTGAATACAATCCTGTGAAGCGGTGCGTGAAGCAGGTCTTTTACAACTGCATGACTTCCGAGGCCGCAACATCTGCGATCCATATTGCCAAGGCTAATGGCAGGGTAAAGGCCTAATATCTGTGGCGGGATACGGTGATAGTAAAAAGCGGATTGACCGCATAGCGTCAGGTCCATGACGTCCTCCTGGTCGAAATATGCTTTTGGACCGTGCGATGCCAGTGTCAATTCGGAAGTATGCGGCAAAATCTAAACCTTGTGAGCAGACCTGGCTTTTGAGGCTAGTTTATCAGGCATTTTGTTGCGAAAAAACGGGGTGTGCTCGGAGGTATCAGAATTTGCCGCATACTTCCGAAAAGCAGGTCAATCCGGCTCTTGCTAAAACGATTTAGCAGCGTCGGTTAAGGTGTGGGTTTGCCACCGGGCGAACACTTTTAGCGCTTGGGACTTTATTCATTGGGTCTCGAAGGGTGGATTTCGCGCTTTTGGTAAAGAAATGAGTGTGTGTTTTGCCGTGCGCCGGCATTGGCACAGAAAAAGGGCCCGGAAGGCTTCGCCTTCCGGGCCCTTTGCGATGCAAGTGTGCTTGCAAGTACGACTTAGCGCACCTGAGCGACGTAAGCGACGTTGGTCGAGGAGACCTTGTCCTCGAGCTGGACGCTCATGCGGGGGTCGCCGGCGGTGGCGACGGTCAGATCGCCGGCCTCGACGTAGCCGAGCTCCTTAGCGGTCTCGATCGCCTTGACGATCGTGCCGTTGACGGTGCCCTGGGTAATCTCGGCCTGGTGCGGGATAACGCCCCAGTACATAATCATCTGCTGGACAGCCCACTCGTGGCGGGAGAACGCGCAGATCGGCATGTTGGGACGGAAGTGCGAGATCAGGCGAGCGGTACGACCGGTGGTCGTCGGCACGGTGATGCATTTGGCGCCAACGGTGGTAGCCATGTTCACAGCGGACATACCCACAACGTTGTTGACGACGCGGGTGCCGTGAGCGTCAGCCGGAACCTCGAGCGGAGCGTGAGCCGGGAGGTACTTCTCAGTCTCGAGAGCAATGCTGGCCTGCATCTTGACGGCCTCGACCGGGTACTTACCGGCAGCGGACTCGCCAGAGAGCATAACGGCGTCGGTGCCGTCGTAGATGGCGTTAGCAACGTCGGCAACCTCGGCGCGCGTCGGGCGCGGATTCTGCTGCATGGAGTCGAGCATCTGCGTAGCGGTGATGACGGGCTTGTAGGCCGCGTTGCACTTGGCGATGATCTCCTTCTGGATGTGCGGAACGAGCTCGGGCTTGATCTCGATGCCCAGGTCGCCACGGGCGACCATGATGCCGTCGGAAGCCTCGAGGATCTCGTCGAAGTTCTCGACGCCCAGGGCGCACTCGATCTTCGGGAAGATCGTCACGTGCTCGCCGCCGTTCTCGCGGCAAAGCTCGCGGATGCCGCGGACGGACTCGCCGTCGCGGATGAAGGAAGCGGCGATGTAGTCGATGTTCTCGGTCAGGCCAAAGAGGATGTCCTGACGATCGCGCTCGGTGATGGCGGGCAGCGAGATGTTGACGTTGGGCATGTTGACGCCCTTGCGCTCGCCGATCAGGCCGTCGTTCTTAACGACGCAGGTCATGTCCTGGCCGTCGACGGACTCGACCTCGAGGGCAACCAGGCCGTCATCGATCAGGATGAGGGAGCCCTTCTCGACCTCGGAGGGCAGAGCCAGGTAGTCGAGGGAGATGTGCTCAGAGGTGCCGTGGAAATCCTCGGTCGTGGGCTGAGCGGTGACGACGATCTTGTCGCCGGTCTTGACGGCAACCTTCTTGCCGTCGACCAGAAGGCCGGTGCGGACCTCGGGGCCCTTGGTGTCGAGCAGGATGCCGACGGGCATACCGAGCTCCTTGGAAATACGACGGACGCGCTCGATGCGACCGTGGTGCTCGTCGTAGGAGCCGTGCGAGAAGTTAAAACGGGCGACGTTCATGCCCGCCTTGATCATCTCGCGGATGGTCTCGTCGCTATCGCAGGCGGGACCCATGGTGCATACAATCTTGGTGCGCTTGTACATTCAGACCTCCATCTGACATCGTCTTGCGCTGATAGATAAACCATAAGAAATAAAACCGAGTTGATTATAACGAAATGGCGTCCGAATACCCCAAAAAATCGACCGTATGCCGAATTAGAAGTTCATTTTTTGCGGAAAAACGGTATATGCAAAAACTTTACCAACCGTTCTAACCGCTGCTATCTGGGCGATATTTCAATTTGATGATGCGCCGAAGAAAAAACGTTTTATCAGTATTGAGCATCACACGGTCTGCACCGTTGCTTATGGACCATATTTCCAAATGGATTGTTTTGGCTAGACGCGTTGCTTTGGGGTACCATAGCTCCACTATCAACTGCCGCTCAGCACGGCAGCCTTGATGAGCCCTTGCCCTTCTCCTGGGAATTATGATCGGGCATCAATCTGCTGAGTGGCCCGAATCCCAGGAGGGGACTCTATATGCAAAAGGAATACCTGTCCGCCGCGGCGGAGGTGCTCAGCGACCAAGGTGTCGATGAGAACCTCGGCCTGAGCGACGACGAGGCGTCGTCGCGCCTCGCTAAGACAGGCCCTAACAAGCTCGAGGAAGCCGAGAAGACGCCGCTGTGGAAGCGCTTCTTTGAGCAGATGGCCGACCCCATGGTCATCATGCTGATCGTTGCCGCCGTCATCAGCGCGCTCACGGGCATGGTCAAGGGCGAGGCGGACTTTGCCGATGTCGCCATCATCATGTTCGTCGTTATCGTCAACTCGGTGCTGGGCGTGGTCCAGGAGGCTAAAAGCGAGGAGGCTCTCGAGGCCCTGCAGGAGATGAGCGCGGCGCAGTCCAAGGTGCTGCGCGACGGCAAGCTCGTGCACCTGCCGAGCGCCGAGCTCGTGCCCGGTGACGTGATCATGCTCGAGGCGGGCGACTCCGTCCCGGCCGACTGCCGCGTGCTCGAGAGCGCCACGATGAAGATCGAGGAGGCCGCCCTTACCGGCGAGTCCGTGCCCGTCGAGAAGCATGCCAACGTGATCGAGCTCGCCGCCGGCACCGACGACGTGCCGCTCGGCGACCGCAAGAACATGTGCTACATGGGCTCCACCGTGGTGTACGGCCGTGGCCGCGCCGTCGTAGTCGGTACCGGTATGAACACCGAGATGGGTAAGATCGCCGGCGCCCTGGCCGAGGCCAAGGAAGAGCTCACGCCGCTGCAGGTGAAGCTTGCCGAGCTCAGCCGCATCCTCACTATCATGGTTATCGTCATCTGCGTCGTTATCTTTGGCGTCGACATCATCCGCCACGGCGTGGGCAACGTTCTCACCGACCCGACCGCGCTGCTCGATACCTTTATGGTCGCTGTCTCGCTTGCCGTCGCCGCCATCCCTGAGGGTCTGGTTGCCGTCGTGACTATCGTGCTTTCGCTCGGCGTGACCAAAATGGCCAAGCGCCAGGCGATTATCCGCAAGCTCTCTGCCGTCGAGACCCTTGGCTGCACGCAGACCATCTGCTCCGACAAGACCGGTACCCTTACCCAAAACAAGATGACCGTCGTCAAGCACGAGCTCGCTGCGCCTAAGGAGAAGTTCCTGGCCGGTATGGCGCTGTGCTCCGATGCCCAGTGGGACGAGGACCTGGGCGAGGCCGTTGGTGAGCCGACTGAGTGCGCGCTCGTCAACGATGCCGGCAAGGCTGGTCTTACTGGCCTGACTGCCGAGCACCCGCGCGTGGGCGAGGCCCCGTTCGACTCGGGCCGTAAGATGATGTCCGTGGTCGTCGAGACCCTGGACGGCGAGTATGAGCAGTACACCAAGGGCGCGCCCGACGTGGTGATCGGCCTGTGCACCCACATCTACGAGGGCGATAAGGTCGTTCCGCTGACCGAGGAGCGTCGTGCCGAGCTCGTGGCCGCCAACAAGGCCATGGCCGACGAGGCCCTGCGCGTGCTGGCGCTGGCAAGCCGCACCTACACCGAGGTCCCGGCCGACTGCAGTCCCGCCGCGCTCGAGCATGACCTGGTCTTCTGCGGCCTGTCCGGCATGATTGACCCGGTCCGCCCCGAGGTCGCCGACGCCATCCGCGAGGCGCATGACGCCGGTATCCGCACCGTCATGATCACGGGCGACCACATCGACACCGCCGTGGCCATCGCCAAGCAGCTGGGCATCGTCACCGATCGCAGCCATGCCATCACCGGTGCCGACCTCGATCGCATGAGCGACGAGGAACTCGACGCGCACATCGAGGACTACGGCGTGTACGCCCGCGTCCAGCCCGAGCACAAGACACGCATCGTCGAGGCTTGGAAGTCGCGCGACCAGATCGTGGCCATGACGGGCGACGGCGTCAACGACGCTCCGTCCATCAAGCGCGCCGACATCGGCGTTGGCATGGGCATCACCGGCACCGACGTCACCAAGAACGTCGCCGACATGGTGCTTGCCGATGACAACTTCGCCACCATCATCGGTGCCTGCGAAGAGGGTCGTCGCATCTACGACAACATCCGCAAGGTCATTCAGTTCCTGCTTTCGGCCAACCTTGCCGAGGTCTTCTCGGTATTCATCGCCACGCTTATCGGCTTTACCATCTTCCAGCCGGTGCAGCTGCTGTGGGTGAACCTGGTCACCGACTGTTTCCCCGCGCTCGCGCTGGGCATGGAGGACGCCGAGGGCGACATCATGAAGCGCAAGCCGCGCAACGCCAAGGACGGTGTCTTTGCCGGACATATGGGTCTGGACTGCGTGGTCCAGGGCCTAATCATCACCGTGCTGGTGCTGGCGAGCTTCTTTGTGGGCGTGTACTTTGACATGGGCTACATCCACATCGCCGATATGATTGCCGGCAATTCCGACGAGGAAGGCGTGATGATGGCGTTCATCACGCTCAACATGGTCGAGATTTTCCACTGCTTCAATATGCGCAGCCGTCGTGCGTCGCTGTTCACCATGAAGAAGCAGAACAAGTGGCTGTGGGCTTCCGCCGCGCTGGCACTGGTGCTGACGGTGATCGTGACCGTGCAGCCGACGCTTGCCGAGATGTTCTTTGGCCCTGTGACGCTTGAGCTCAAGGGCGTTCTTGCCGCGCTGGGCCTGGCCTTCCTGATCATCCCGCTGATGGAGATCTACAAGGCGATCATGCGCGCTGTGGAGGAAG
>DBGFLF010000085.1:0-7986 GCA_048528725.1 Collinsella sp. | reverse complement strand
AGGTGGAGTACCCCGCTCCCGATTGCCTGGCGCCCGCCGCGATCGAGGCCAAGACCGAGACCGTCGGCGTGACCAAGGCTAACCTGCCGGTCGCCAAGGCCTTTCTGTTGGCAATGTTCGCCGGTGCGTTTATCGCCTTCGGCGGCCTGTTCTTTACGGTGTTTTTGAGCGACAGCACGCTGGGCTGGGGTGCCCAGCGCGTCGTGGGCGGCCTGTGCTTTTGCCTGGGCCTGGTGCTGGTGCTGGTGTGCGGCGCCGAGCTGTTTACCGGCAATTCGCTTATGGTCTGCGCGCTCAAGAGCAAAAAGATCACCTTGGTCCAGATGCTCAAGGCCTGGGTCGTCGTGTGGGTCGGTAACTTTGTCGGTGCCCTGTTCATCGTCTTTTTGGTGTACATGGCAGGCATTTACAAGCTCAACGGCGAGGCGGTCGCCAATTCCATGGTGAGCGTCGCCGCCGGCAAGGTGACGATTGACTGGGTGACGATCTTCTTCCGCGGCATCCTGTGCAACATCTTTGTGTGCCTGGCCGTGTGGATCGGTACCGCCGGCAAGACTGTGGTCGATAAGGTCGTGGGCATTTTGCTGCCCATCGCCGCCTTTGTGGCCTGCGGTTTTGAGCACTGCGTTGCCAACATGTACTTTTTGCCCATGGGCGCCGTGATGCATGCATGCGGCTACGGTGCCGACGTCGCCGGCGCCGATGCGCTCAACGCCGCGGGCATTGCGTTTAACCTGTCCGCCGCCACGCTGGGCAACATCGTGGGCGGCGCGGTTCTGGTCGCGCTCGGCTACTGGTTTATCTACGCCAAGAAGTCCGAGGCGTAATAAGCCGGAATGACGTACGGGCCTCCCGAGGGGCGTTTGCCTTTTGGGAGGCTCTTCGTGTCTTGCTGCGGTAGATGCTGCGGGCTTTGCGTCGCGGCAGCTGGCGGCAGAGCTGTGGTGCGGTGGGGCCTGAACCCCTGAGCTGGAAGGAATAATCGAGATGGCATCGAGAACTATGCATGACGGTCGCTCCGTGGTGACGACATGCGGGGGATGCTATGCCGATTGCGCCTTTGCGGCCCATGTTGAGGATGGACGTGTGGTGGCCGAGTTGCCGGTGCCGGGGCATCCGTGCGCGGCGCGTGCCCTGTGCGCCCGCGGACGGCATCGCCTGGCAATGCCGTTTGACGAGCGTGACCGCATTGTGCACCCCATGCGACGCCGCCGGGATGGCTCGGGGTTCGATGCGATTACCTGGGACGAGGCGTTCGCGCAGATTGCCGAGCGTCTTTTGGGGATTGTTGACGAGTGCGGGCCTCGTGCACTGGGCATGACGCTCGGCGTTCCCTCGTTCGACCGCTACTGGGCCTATCGCTTTATGCATGCGCTGGGTTCGCCCAACGTGTACGGTGCCGATGGTGCCTGCGAGGTAAGTCGTCTCACCGGATGGGAGCACAGCCTGGGCTACAGCCCCGCCTCCGACCTGGCGCATACCGACTGCATCATGTACCTGGGGCGTTCCATCGTCGATTCATCGACGATGGGGGCCGTCGATGCGCTCAACGATGCGCGCCGGCGCGGGGCGAAGATCATCGTGGTTGACCCCCGGCGCAGCGGTTCGGCCGCGCTTGCCGATCGCTGGCTCCGCGTGCGTCCGGGCTGCGACTTGGCGCTGCTGTTGGGTATTGTCCACGTGCTCATTGCCGAGGGCCTGTACGACCACGAGTTCGTTGCCCGCTATACCACGGGTTTTGACGAGCTGGTGCAGGCGGCCAGTGCTTGGACGCCCGAGTGGGCCGAGTCGATGTGCGACGTGCCGGCCGCAGAGATTGTCGCCACGGCGCGCGATCTCGCTGCCGCCGCGCCTGCCGCTGTGGTGGATGCGGGTTTTCATGGTGGCATCGGTATCGCGTATGCCAATAGCACCCAGACCGCGCGCGCTATCTGCTTGGTCGATGTGCTGCTGGGCTGCATCGGACACGCGGGCGGCGCCCTCAATCCGCCCACGCCGCTTGTGTTGGGCGACCTCGATCCCGCACGCTTTGCGACGCCGCCGGTGCCTCGCGGACCCAAGCTGGGGTCCGAGCGCTATCCACTGGTCGATCCGGTGCGCGGCCTGTGCACGACCATCGGCCAGTCGATTCTTGCCGGCGATTTGCGTGGGCTCATCGTCTATGCCAGTAACCCCGGTGCGGGCTATGGCAATGCACAGGCTTGGTTGAGTATTTTGCAGCAGCTCGACTTGCTCGTGACGATTGATATTCGCTGGTCCGAGACGGCGCGTGCTTCTGATTTCGTGCTGCCCGACGTGACGTATCTGGAGGCCGACCGCGGTGTGGGAACGGTCGTGGGCCGCAACGACGCGCGCGTGTTCTACCGCAACGCCGTGCTGCCCGTGTTGCATGGCGACACGCGTCCCGGTCGGGAGATCTTTGCCGGGTTGGCTGCGGCCTGCGGCGTGGGCGAGTACTTCCAGTTTACGTCTGACGATCTGGCGGCTGCCCAGGTGGCTCCGTTTGGGATCGACCTCACTGCGCTCAAGGAGCGCGGTTGGGCTGACACGGGCGTGCAACTGCCGCCGCGTACGGGCGAGCCTGTGATTCCGCTCGACGGCGGCAAGATTGCGCTGGTAAGCGATGTATGGGAGCGCGCCGGCCTGGGTCGTGTGCCCGGCTGGATTGCCCCGATGGTGGAGCCAGGGCCGGGGATGTTTCGCCTCATTAGCGGCAACCGACCCTTTGAGTCGCACACTTCGCGCAGACTTGCTGCGGCGGGTGCCGCCGAGGCGGGCTCGGATCTGGATGCCGTGCAGATGAATGCCGATGCTGCTGCGCACATGGGCATCGCCGACGGCGAGGTCGTCGAACTCGTGAGCGATATGGGCCGCGATCGCGTGCGCGTGGAGACGACGCCGTATCTGCATCCGGCGTGCATCTTCACCTCGGCCGCTCCCGGCGGGCGTTCATTTGGCGCCGATGTCGGTGGCGCTCAAGCCTTGGGCGTGGGTCCGCTCGACCATACGCCGTTGCGTTGGGACCCGTTGACGGGCGCTGCGCTCACCCAGGAAAACGCCGTTCGCGTGGAAAAGATCGCGGCACGCGAGGATAATAGCGATTGATTGACTCAGCCGATCGAATTGGCTGATAGTTTGACGTTCGAACGATTGATTCACCTTTGGTTTTGAAAGGTCGCACATGAGCGATAGCCAGAACATGTCCGATGAGGTACGCGCCCGCCTTCGCGCTATTCCTTCCGTCAACGAGCTGCTCGCAGAGTGGCCGGTTGTGAAGGCGGCGGGGGAGACCTGCGACGCGGTGGTGCATGCCGCCGTCACGGCCGAGCTCGACGAGGAGCGCGCCGCGATTCGTGCCGGCGCCGCCTCGCGTTCCAAGCGCGACCTGGCCTCGGCCATCGAGTGGCGTGCGCATCGATCCGCACTGCCGAGCCTGCGCCCTGCCGTCAACGCCACGGGTGTGGTCATCCATACCAACTTGGGTCGCGCCCCGCTCGCGGAGTCGGCGGCAAAGGCCGTGGCCGAGGTCGCGCGTGGCTACAGCACGCTCGAGTACAGCGTGGACACCTGCTCGCGCGGGTCGCGCAAGGAGCACGCCGCGCAGCTCATCCGCTCGCTTACCGGTGCCGAGGACGCGCTGGTCGTTAACAACAACGCCGCCGCTGTGCTGCTGGTGCTGGCGACCCATGCCGCAGGCAAGGAGGTCATCGTCAGCCGCGGCGAGCTTGTCGAGATCGGCGGCAGCTTCCGCATCCCCGATGTCATGGCGGCTTCGGGCGCCAAACTCGTCGAGGTCGGCGCCACCAACCGCACGCACCTGGCTGATTATGAGCAAGCCATCACGCCCGATACGGCGATGATCCTCAAGGTCCATCCTTCCAACTATCGCATCGAGGGCTTTCACGAGGAAGTGGGCTCTCGGGAGCTTGCCGCCCTGGCCCACAAGCATGGTCTGCTGTTCTACGAGGACCAGGGTTCGGGCGCGCTGTTGCCCGACGACATCTTGGTGCGCGGCGGCGAAGAAACCACGCCGGCTTCGGTTTCGGCAGGGCTCGATCTGGTGTCGTGCTCGGGCGATAAGCTGCTCGGTGCCGCACAGGCGGGCATTATCATGGGCCGTCGCGATCTGGTCCAGGCCTGCGGGTCGCATCCGCTTATGCGTGCCCTACGCCCGGGCAAGCTCGCACTGGCGGCGCTCGAGGCTACACTGCGCATCTACATGGATGGGGCGGATGTGGCCCATCGCGAGGTGCCGGTGCTAAACATGCTCACGCTTCCGCAGGCTCATCTGGAGCGCCGCGCACGCAAACTGCGCGAGCTGATGGTGGCGGGCCTCGATAAGGCGGGTTGCCCGCGCGCCGTGCAGGTGGAAATCGTCGAGGAGTCGTCGACTCCCGGCGGCGGTTCGCTGCCTACCGTCGAGCTGCCTACCATGTGCGTTGCCGTGCGCCTCGTCGATGAGCGTCTTTCCGTTGACGCACTCAAGCGCTCGCTCGTCCAAGATTTCGACACGCCGGTCGTCACACGCGCCTCGCACGATCGCGTCCTGTTTGACATGCGTACACTCGTGGGCGACCGCGATATCGAGACGGCGGCATCGACGCTCGTCGCGTGCGTTGAGAAGGCGATTGCTCGATGAGTGAGGTTCAGGCGCTGGTGGAGTGTCCCGTTATCGTTGGCACGGCGGGTCACGTTGACCATGGTAAGTCGGCGCTGATCGAGGCGCTGACCGGCAAGAATCCCGATCGCCTGGAGGTCGAACGTCGTCGCGGCATGACGGTGGAGCTGGGCTTTGGCGAGCTGGCGCTGCCGAGTGGCAAGATCGTTGGCCTGGTCGACGTGCCCGGCCATGCCCACTACCTGCGCGCCATGGTGCAGGGCGCCACGGGTATCGACGTGGCCGTGCTGGTGATTTCGGCCGTCGAGGGCGTGATGCCGCAGACCCGCGAGCACGTGCATGTGCTGGAGCTGCTGGGCGTTACGCATATGGTGGTCGCGCTGACGATGTGTGATCTGGCCGACGCCGAGATGACCGAGCTTGCCGAGCTTGATGTCGATGACTTTTTGTCGGGTACCGTGTTTGCGGACGCGCCGATCGTGCCTGTGTCGTCCAAGACAGGCGAGGGGATCGAAAGGCTGCTCGCCGTGCTCGACGAGCAGGTTGCCGCTTGCTGGGATGCCTGCCGTTCCCGCGCCGAGCTCACTGATGCCGCGCCGCGTCTGCCGATTGACCGCTGCTTTACGATCAAGGGCGTCGGCACCGTCGTGACGGGAACGTTGCACGATGCGCCGGTTGCGGTGGGCGACGAGCTGATGGCTTTGCCGTCGCGTACGGTCTGCCGTGTCCGCGGGATTCAGGTGCATGGCGATACGCCGCGCGCGCTGCCTGGGCAACGCGTGGCGCTCAACCTGGTTGGTGACGGTGTCGCGGCGCTTGACCGTGGCGAGATGCTGGGCGTGGCGGACCGCTTTGGCCAGACGATGCGCTTTATGATGGCGTTTACGTATTTGGGCCGCGAGGGCGCCAAACCGCGCGTGCTCGAGTCGGGTGCGCGCGTGCACGTGATGGCGGGTACGGCCGAGGTTGTCGGCCGCATCATGTTCTTGGAGGGCGAGGCCCCCATGGCGGTGGGCGAGACCCGTACCGTGCAGGTGCGCTTGGAGGAGCCGCTGCCGCTGCGAGCCGGAGACCATGCCGTGGTGCTGTCGTATTCGCCCGTTATGCTCATTGGCGGCGGGCATGTGCTGCTTTCGCGCTGCCGTCGCTCGCGCGAGCTTGCCGAAGGGGAGCGTGCGCTGTATGCGGCGCTCGAGGCTGGAGATATTGCGTGCGCGGTGGATGCGTGGCTGGCGCTGCAAGCGCTGCCGGTTGCGGCTGCTGATGTTACCGCGGCGCTCGATCTTGTTGCCGGTGAGGCTGAGGCGGCGTTGCGCGAGTTGGTGGCGAAGGGCGCTGCTTGCGCGCTTGCTGGCTCGGATGGCTCGCTGTATGCAGATGCTTCCGCGCTCGATGCCGCGATGGGTACGCTGGCGGCGACCCTGTCCGCCATGCACGCGGCTGCCCCCAAGGAGACGGGCTTTACGCCCGGCGCCGTCGCCCATGCTGCTTGGCCTACCGCTGATGAGGGCGTTGCCTCGGCTCTGATTGCCGAGGGCTGCTCGCGTGGCGTGTGCGCCGCCGAGGGCGCCGAGGTATTCGATCCGCATTCGGCCGCCGCGGCGGCACGCGTGGTGCGAGAGGCTTGCGAGCGCATCGTCGCGCTGCTTGACGAGACCGGCCTCGATGCACCGGCGCTTCCCGAGGTGGGCGAACAGCTGCAGCTCGGCCGCGACGCCATGACGCGTGCCCTGCGCGAGCTTTCGCTCAACCGCTCGATCGTTAAGGTCGAGCGCGACGTTGCCCTGTCCGCTGCCGCCGAGGCCCATGCGCGCGAGCTCGTCGCCGCCGCCATCGCCGAAGCCGGCGGTGCTGCCACCACGAGCGTGCTGCGCGAGGCGCTGGGTGTGTCGCGCAAACGTGCCATCAGCATCTTGGAGCATCTAGACGCCGTACGCTTCACAGCCCTCGACAAGGATGCCGGCGGCCTGCGCTCCCTGCGCTAGATTGGCTGCTCGGTTTGGTAAAATACCTCCGCACTTGGGAATGGATGGGCTCCGGTGGGCTCCGCGGTCCTCAAAACCGTTGCGAGGCGTGCAAAACGTCTTGGATGTGTTCGATTCACATACGTTCCCGCCATACGCTACCAGCGCTTTTGTGCTCGCGGTCTTGCTGCGTGCCGCAAAGGCGCTGTTTTGTTTTTGCACGGGTTTGCCGTGCCGCCCGCTTTATCGGCGACGGTATTTGGCTTCGTGTGCCGGGTTTTGAGCATACCGATGGGGGTGGTTTGCCGTATGACTACCGTAAGACGGGCCGATCTTTCTTGCGTCGTTCAAGCGGGCGGGATGTCCTCGCGCATGGGCTGCGATAAGGCTCGCATGGCGTTTTGCGGCGAGCCGCTCATCGAACGCGTGCTGGGTCGGCTGGCGCCAGTTGCCGGCGAGTTGGTCGTGACGACGTCGCGTCCCAGCGAGCTTGCCTTTCTTGAGGAGTGCGCGTTTGGCGGCTTGGTGCCGCGTGTGGTGGCGGACCTAGAAGGGTCGGCGGGCGCCATGCGCGGCATCGCGAGTTCGCTGACTGCGGCCCGGCTGCCTCTCGTTGCTATCGTCGCCTGTGATATGCCGTTTGTCTCGCCGGAACTCATCGGTGCGCTTGCCAATCGTGTTGAGGCCGAGGCACTCGACGTGTGCGTGCCGCGCGAGGAGCGGGGGATTGAGCCGCTGTGCGCCGTCTGGCGCCGTGACGCTTGTGCGCCGGTTGCCCAAGAGCTGCTCTCTTGCGACCGACAGCGCATTCGCTGCCTGATCAATCGCGTTCAGGCTGGTTATATAGATGAGCCGCAGATTGTTAAGGCCGCGGGCTCCACGCTCTGCTTCGAAAACGTCAATACACCCGAGGAGTTTGCGGCAGCCGAGCTGCTCGCCTAGACGATTGGAGTTGCCATGTCTCTCGATATTTGCCCCGACACGGGAGAGCCTTGCACTTGCGATGGTTCCGAGCCCTGTACCTGCGGCTGCGGTGGCTGTGGACATACTGCGGAAGAGGAAGCGGCCGCCGCGGCGTATCGTGAGGCACACCGCGAAGGCCCATCCGGTGATGCCCTCGACCACGAGCGCAAGATTATCGTGTCGTTTGACAGCACCTTCGATGTGATGGAATGCGAGCAGCTGTGCCTGAATGCCGGCGTGCCCGGGCGCATTATGCCTTTGCCCGGCTCCATTACCGCCGGCTGCGGGCTGTGCTGGGCCATGCCGTTCTCGGGCGATGCACTCGCCGCTTTCCGCGCTGCCACCGAAGGCCGCATTACCCCTGCCGACTACCATCAGCTCGTCCTCTAGCCGCCAAAACCACCACATTGGGGACAGGCACCTTTGTGGTGGTTTGGAACA
>DBGFLF010000084.1:0-1841 GCA_048528725.1 Collinsella sp. | reverse complement strand
GTTGCTGCTCATCTGCGTCATCGTCATCAATCTTCAACTTGTTTAGGCGCGATTCGGGCGCAAGAAAGGGGTCCCTATGACCGACAACGACCGCACGGCTCAGCTTGAGCGCGCCTGTTCGTATCTCAGGCGCATTCCGGCGTGGTTTCTGGCCACGACCGATGCAAGTGACGGGCATCAGCCTCGCGTGAGGCCGTTTTCGTTTGCCATGGTCGATGACGGTAAGTTGTGGTTTTGCACGTCGCGCGACAAGGACGTGTGGGCGGAGCTGAGTGCGAATCCCAAGTTTGAAGTATCGGGCTGGAAGCCGGGGGAATGTTGGATCGTGTTGACCGGCGAAGCCGCACTTGAGGACGACGCAGCTGCGAGCGACAAGGTGCGTCAAGCGGGTTTTAAGCACATGGTGGGCATTGGCGAGCAACACGATAGTGCCAACGACGGCCGCCTTGCGTTTTTCTCGGTCCGCAATATCGTCGCCCGCTTCTGTGATATCGACGGCAGCGAGGAGCGCCTGGAGCTCTAGCTCACACAAACCAGGCTCTCAAACTGGCTAGTACAGGAGGACACATGGACGGATTGAATACGGTGTTGGAGTATCTGACGTCGGTGCCGGCATGGTATTTGGCGACGAGCGTTGACGGACAGCCGCATGTGCGTCCGTTTTCGTTTGCGCAGATCCAGGACGGCAAGCTGTGGTTTGTAACGGCGCGCACCAAAGACGTGTGGCAAGAGCTGCTGCAAAACCAGCGCTTTGAGGCCACGAGTTGGTGGCCGGGCCATGGCTGGCTCATCTTGCGCGGGCATGCGGGTCTGGATGACCAGGCCGCTCCCGATATGCGCGAGGCTGGATGGAAACATCTTGAGCGCTTGAGCGAGCACTATGAGGGGCCTAACGACCCCACGCTCGTCTTCTTTAGCGTGGAGGAACCCGAGGCCTTTATCTGCAATCACGACGAATGGGTGCCGGTCGAGCTCTAAACGAGTCTCTCAGCAAGCTTCGACAATTCAAATTCTCGCATATAGCGGGCCCCACATTGCAACGTCACCGTAAGGTGCACTGGGTAATATGGGGCCCGCTCCATTTGTCAATTCCTTCAAGCGAATGTGTCGGGAATGTTTCAATGCATGAATATGCAAGCCATTTACGTATTCATGCATCTTTTGGTGCTAAAGTTTCAACCCACTTCATAACGACCGCTGCGAAATGCGCATCGGTGCATAAATCGCAGACAAGGAGTCTGATATGTCTTTGAAGGTTGGAATCGTCGGCGCGGCTGGATATGCCGGAGCCGAGCTCATTCGCCTCGTGCTCGGTCATCCCGAGTTTGAACTTGTCGCCATTACGTCCAACGCCGATGCCGGCCAGCCGTTGTCTGCGGTGTACCCGAGCTTCACCGGCGTAAGCGATCTTGTCTTCACGACGCATGATGCCCCCGAGCTTAAGAACTGCGACGCGGTATTTTTGGCCGTGCCGCACACCGCCGCCATGGCGCAGGTGCCCGCCCTGCTTGCCGCAGACGTTTCCTGCTTTGATCTTTCGGCCGATTACCGCCTGAGCGATCCGGCCGTGTTTGAGGCATGGTATGCCGCCGAGCACACGAGCCCCGAGCTACTCAAGACACGTGCCTTCGGCCTGCCCGAGCTGTTCTGCCAGGACTTGGAGACCGCTGCTTCCAGCCATGCTGCTGGCAGGCCCGTGTTGGTCGCCTGCGCCGGCTGCTATCCCACCGCAACGAGCCTTGCTGCCGCTCCTGCCGTGCGTGCGGGCTGGGTGGCCGAGAACGGTCCCGTGATTGTCGATGCCATTAGCGGCGTGACGGGCGCCGGTAAGTCCTGCATCG
>DBGFLF010000083.1:0-4509 GCA_048528725.1 Collinsella sp. | reverse complement strand
CCGCGCGACTTGATGATCTTCTTGGCGTTGGACCAGTACTGCCCCGGGATATCGCTCAGATCGACGGTGCTTGACGAGGCGGACTCGGTTTGCTCGGCAGTGGCATCGGCCGTTGAACTCCCCCGCTTGTTGAGCATGCCCGACACGATGGCAAACACAATCGACAGCGCAAAGAAGATCGCCAGCACAATGAGGATCTTCTTGATCACACTCGACGAACGCGACGGCGCCTCTTCCTCGTCCTCACCATACTGCGGAATCGACTTGGGATACTCGCGATAAGGCTGGCGCGCATACGGATCGCGCGACTCATATCGAGGCTGGGCCTGTGCCGTGCGCGGCATATACGTCGTCTGCTGAGGCTGCGGAATGGGATTTTGCGGCAGGTTTTTATAGGGATTCGACGTCGAGGCGGAATAAGAATCCTGCGGCGCGTAATCAAACGGGTCCGGAGCTGCGTTGCCATAGGGGCCTTGCGAAGATGCAGCGTAAGAATCCTGCGCCGTGTCGCCATAGCCCATAACCCGGGTAGGCTCGGCAGAAGGCTGCGTCGCGGCGGGATCGGTATAACCGGGGCTGGGAACGACGCGGGTCGCATCGGCGCTGCCGCCAGCCTGCGCGGAACCATATCCGCCCATTACGGTCGTCTTATCCTGGTCCATGCAACGTTTCCTTTCCGTCGCCAGCAAGCATCAAGTTATCCATGCATTCTACCCGCGCAAAAGCCTATGATGGGCAAAGCCCGCCGGTATCTACAAGACATGCGCGGGCCTAAGGATCAAAAAGCCCCGCCGGGCCTTGGTAGGCGCGACGGGGCGGGCAAGCGGCTATGAGCAGCAGGCTTAGAACAGGCCGGTGATGTTGCCGTCGTTGTCGACGTCGATGTTCTCGGCCGCGGGAACCTTGGGCAGGCCGGGCATGGTCAGAACGCTGCCGGTCAGCGCGACCACAAAGTGGGCACCGGCGGAAACCTTGAGCTCGCGCACGGTGATGCGGAAGTTCTCGGGAGCACCCAGAGCCTTGGCGTTGTCGCTAAAGCTGTACTGCGTCTTGGCCACGCACACCGGCAGGTTGCCAAAGCCGTTCTCGCGCAGCTCGGCGAGCTGGCGCTTGGCAGCCGGCGTAAAGTCGACGCCGTCGGCGCGATAGACCTTGGTGGCAACAGCCTCCAGGGCGTCGGCCACATCGGCACCGTCCTCGTAGGCAAACTTGAGCTCGCTCGGCTGCTCGATCAGGCGCATAACCTCATCGGCCAGGTCGAGCGCGCCCTCGCCACCCTTAGCCCAAACCTCGGACAGCTTAACGTTAACGCCGAGCTTCTGGCACTCGGACTCGATGAGCGCAAGCTCTGCCTCGGTGTCCGTCGGGAAGCGGTTGATGGCGACCACGCAGGGCAGACCGTAGACATTCTGAATGTTGTCGACGTGGCGCAGTAGGTTGGGCATGCCGGCCTTGAGGGCCTCGAGGTTCTCGTCGTTGAGGTCGGCTTTGGCAACGCCGCCGTTGTACTTAAGCGCACGAGCGGTGGCGACGATCACGACAGCACTGGGGCGAACGCCCGTCATGCGGCACTTGATGTCGAGGAACTTCTCAGCACCCAGGTCGGCGCCAAAGCCTGCCTCGGTAATGGCGACATCGCCAAAGCGCATGGCCATACGCGTGGCCATGATGGAGTTACAGCCGTGGGCGATGTTGGCGAAGGGACCGCCGTGGACAAACGCGGGCGTACCCTCGAGCGTCTGCACCAGGTTGGGCTTGAGCGCATCCTTAAGCAGCGCAGCCATGGCGCCCTGAGCCTTGAGGTCGCGGGCGCGAACGGGCTCGCCAGCAAAGCTGTAGCCGACGACGATCTCGCCCAGGCGCTCCTTGAGGTCGTTGATGCTCGTGGACAGGCACAGGATTGCCATGACCTCGGAGGCAACGGTGATATCGAAGCCGTCCTCGCGCGGCACGCCCTGAGCCTTGCCGCCAATGCCGTCGATAACATGGCGCAGCTGGCGGTCGTTCATGTCGACGACACGCTTCCAGGTGATGCGCTTGACGTCAATACCGAGCTGGTTGCCTTGCTGAATATGGTTGTCGAGCATGGCAGCCAGCAGGTTGTTGGCGGCACCAATAGCATGGAAGTCACCGGTAAAGTGCAGGTTGATGTCCTCCATGGGGATGACCTGCGCCCAGCCGCCGCCGGCGGCACCGCCCTTGACGCCAAAGACGGGGCCGAGCGAAGGCTCGCGCAGGGCCACAGCGCTCTTGACGCCGCGACGGCGCAGGCCATCGGCCAGACCGATGGTCGTAGTGGTCTTGCCCTCGCCGGCGGGCGTGGGGTTGATGGCGGTCACGAGGACGAGCTTGGCCTGGTGATCGGTCGGCTCGTTGAGCAGCGAATAGTCGACCTTAGCCTTGTCGAAGCCGTACGGAATCAGGTGCTTTACGTCGACGCCGGCGTTCTTAGCCACCTCGGTAATGGGCAGCGGCGTGACGGAACGTGCGATTTCGATGTCAGTAGGCATGGGCGGTCCTTTCGTTACCGGATGAGAAAAAGACCAATTCAGCATAGCACGGGCACGCAATAGTAAAACACCCGTAACCGATGAATGGCGATATGTTTATCCAATGCTCAGCGATAGCCTACAGACCAGCCAAAACAAACCCGTCTCTAAACGGCTGGCTCGATACCCAAATGCTCAAAGGTGCGAAGCGTTGCCTGGCGGCCCTGAGGCGTGCGAATCATCAAGCCGCACTGCAGCAGATAGGGTTCGTAGACATCCTCGAGCGTACCCGGGTCCTCGCCCACCGCGCTGGCAAGGGTCGTCAGGCCCACGGCACGTCCGGAGAACGTCTTGGCAAGCGTCTCTAAGATGCGAATGTCCATCCAGTCCAGACCAAGTTCATCAATCTCGAAGAACTCGAGCGCCTGACGACAAATATCAAGCTCAATAGGCCCGTTACCGCGTACCTGCGCATAGTCGCGCACACGCTTGAGCAGACGGTTTGCGAGGCGCGGCGTACCGCGCGAGCGCGAGCCGATCTCGAGCGCGCTCGGATGGTCTATCGTCACGCCCAAGATGGTCGCCGAGCGCGTCACGATCTGGGCGAGTTCCTCGACCGTGTAGTAGTCCAGGCGATATGAAATGCCAAAGCGGTCGCGCAACGGGCCGGTCAACATGCCTGAACGGGTCGTTGCCGCCACCAGCGTAAACTTGGGGATATCCAAGCGAATCGAGCGCGCCGCCGGACCCTTGCCAATCACGATATCGAGGGCAAAGTCCTCCATCGCGGGGTACAGGACCTCCTCGACCGAACGGTTGAGGCGGTGGATCTCGTCGATAAACAGCACATCGCCCGGCTGCAAGTTAGTAAGGATGGCCGCCAGGTCGCCCGTGCGCGCGATGGCAGGGCCACTCGTGGTCTTGATCTGAGCGCCCAGCTCGTTGGCGATAACGGTGGCCAGCGTGGTCTTGCCCAGGCCCGGAGGACCCGAGAAGATCACGTGGTCGAGCGTCTCGCCACGGCTCTGCGCCGCTTCGATCAACACGCGCAGGCTCTGCTTGATGTGCTCCTGGCCGCAGTAATCGTCCAGGCGCTGAGGGCGCAAAGTGCGGTCGACATCGAGATCCTCGGCCGTCAGCTCCGAGCCCACCATGCGCTCGCCGTGCGCCATGGATGCCGCCGGCGAGTTACCGGGCGTCGCCCACAAGTCCTGAGAGTCATCGGCTTCCCACATCACGCATCCATTCCGAGTCGCTTAAGCGCCGCGCCGAGCAGATCCTCGACACGCATATTCTGCCCATCATACCCGCTCAGGGCAACATCGGTCTCCTGCGGGCTAAAGCCCATGGAAAGGAGTGCCGCACGGGCATCGTCGATCGCCGAGGGAGCGGCAGCGGGCACGGGCATCGCAACCTGTCCGGGAATCACGTCGACCGGCACAAAGCCCTTATCCTTGGCAAAGGTGCTCTTGAGTTCCAGGATCAGGCGCTGAGCTGTCTTTTTGCCCACACCGGGTACCTTGGCCATGCCCTTGTCGTCCTCGGCCATCACCAGCGAATACAGCTGCCCCACGGTATAGGTGGAAAGCACGGCAAGCGCCAGGCGCGGGCCAACGCCCGAAACGGACACGAGCCGGTCGAACATCGTGCGCTCATCCTTTGAGGAAAAACCGAAAAGTGTCATGGCGTCCTCGCGCACCTGCATACGCGTGTAGAGACGGACCTCGCCGCCGGGCGTCGGCAACGTGGCCGCAGTGCTGCCCGAGATGCCGAGTTCAAAGCCAACGCCCGACACATCGACGACAGCAGAGCTCATCGTGGACTCGACAAGCGTTCCGTGGAGCTGGGAAATCATCAGTATCCGGTTCCTCTCTGTTGATAGAACTCGCCACCGGTGAGGGCGCGGGTGCGGCTGAGGTTTACGTGGCAGATGGCGCAGGCCAGGGCATCGGCGGCATGGTCGGGATGCGGGTCGTGGTCGAGCTGTGTTAGCGTGCGTACCATATAGGCGACCTGCCGC
>DBGFLF010000082.1:0-1903 GCA_048528725.1 Collinsella sp. | reverse complement strand
TCGGGACTTGCAGCGACGGACCTCAGGACGCTCTTACACCACGTCTGCGCGCGCGACCTCTATACGCCTTCAAATTAATCAAAACGCCCGTTAACATGCTTCTGTGTGCCAACGTTAATGAACATATTTGCTGTTATGCCTATTATCTTGTAAGCTCGATATGAGACTACGCCAGCAACAGTACTCATATTTGCCATTTTTTGCCCACGGGGTATGCCGCAGAAGATCCAACTTGCTCCAGCGTGCCGTACGCCGACCCCCTTCCGGCGAGTGCCGACATTTTCCCAGATAAAACCGACCAAAATAAACCTGTCCCTTTTTGGTAGGTTTCGGGGTGACAAGGGGTTGCACTTTAGCGTGCGACAGCGGATAATGCCGAGCATTCGACAATACGCTTATTGCTCTTTCTATAGATTGAGGAGACCCCTATGGCCATGGAATTCAAACGCAGGCTGCCGATCCCCATGGAGATCCGCGAGGAAATGCCACTTTCTGCCGAGCTTACCGCCAAAAAGCAGGCATTTGACGCCGAGGTCGCCAAAGTCTTTACCGGCGAGGACGCACGCAAGGTGCTCATCATCGGCCCGTGCTCTGCCGACCGCGAGGATTCGGTGCTTGAGTACATGAACCGACTGGCCAAGACCGCCGAGGAGGTCAAGGACAAGCTCATCATCATTCCGCGCGTCTACACCAACAAGCCGCGCACCAAGGGCACCGGCTACAAGGGCCTGCTGCACAACCCCAACCCCGAGGCTCCCGACGATCTGCTCGAGGGCGTCAAGGCCATCCGCCATATGCACCTGCGCGTTATTGAGGAAACGGGCTTCTTCACCGCCGACGAGATGCTCTATCCGTCCAACTACCAATACCTCGTCGACCTGCTGAGCTATGTTGCCGTGGGCGCACGCTCGGTCGAAAACCAGGAGCATCGCCTGGTGTCGAGCGGCATTTCGGTACCCGTTGGCATGAAGAATCCCACTGCCGGCTCTACCACCGTTATGCTCAACTCCATTTACGCCGCGCAGGCGCACCAGAGCTTCATCTTCCGCAACTGGGAGGTCGAGTGCGACGGCAATCCGCTCGCGCACGCCGTTATGCGTGGCTACATCGGTCTCGATGGGCGCACCTACCCCAACTACCACTACGAGCACCTGGAGCGCCTGGCCGAGCGCTATACCGAGCATGCCGGCTATGCCAATCCGGCAGCGATCATCGACTGCAACCATGACAACTCGGGCAAGCGTCCGCTGGAGCAGTATCGCATTTGCAAGGAAGTGCTCGACAGCTGCCGCCGCAACGAGTCCATCTCCAAGCTGGTCAAGGGCTTTATGATCGAGTCTTACCTGGAGGACGGCAACCAGCCGGTCGACGGCGGCGTCTTTGGCAAGTCGATCACCGATCCGTGCCTGGGCTGGGAAAAGACCGACTACCTCATCCACGAGATTGCGGAGCGGGTTTAGTTACGCGGGCCGCATTTGGACAATCTGACGTTCAACTTCAAGGGCGCGACCAGAAGGTCAGCGCCCTTTCGTTTCACGTCACCTTGTCTCAAATGCGGCCCGCTCGCTGTCCGTCCTCTACCTGCGGCGTTGTCTTACTCCGGATGCGGCAGTTAGGGACGTTCCTTTTCTGCCGGCAGTTTGGGATGTTCCTTGGGGTAGTCATTGGGGACGTTCTTTAATGACTGGTCGTTTAAGAACGTCCCCAACGACTACCCAGAATGAGAGTGGATAATCTCCCGTTTTTGGCCTATACCAGCGCTAAAAGTGGGAGATTATCCACTCTCATCGAGCAAGTGTCCGAAAATCCGCCCTCATTCCTTCTTAGGACCCTCCGTCCCCGAGGATTCGAGGCTCGCCTGCCGAATGGTCGATGCGGCCGTCCTGCGTCCATGTCACACTCA
>DBGFLF010000081.1:0-3017 GCA_048528725.1 Collinsella sp. | reverse complement strand
GATAGCACAAAATGGGGTCCGTAATAAACGCGGCACGCTCGGCGCAAGCCCAAACCTTAAAGTTAAAGCCTGCGTCCTGATACGAGGCGCCCGGCGTGGGAAGGAACCGAACCTGATTGTCGTTGAGGAACTCGCGTCGATAAATAGCCGACCATATGGAAGGTTTGCGGTAGAAAATTCCCGGGCGATCGACGGGGCGATACGCGGCGCCCGTCATATGCTCGTCGATAATCCCAAACAGCTCACGGCGTTCGCTGGGCGTGGACCAATACAGGTAAAAGTCGCCCTTTACCACATCGGCATGCTCAGCATCGGCCTTGGCGACCAGCTTTTGGAGTGAATCCTCAAACATAAAGTCGTCGGACTCAAGGATGCCCACGTACTCGCCACGCGCCATCTCCAGGCCGCGGTTCATCGAGTCGCCGTAGCCGCTGTTGGCTTTGTCGATCATCTTTACACGGGGATCGCGCTCCATGTACTCGCGGATGATATCTGGCGAGCTATCGGTGGAGCCGTCGTTGATGCAGATGATCTCGATGTCCTTGAGCGTCTGCGCCACGGCGGAATCGAGGCACTCGCGCAGATAGCGCTCGACATTGCAAATGGGGACAAGCAGCGAAACTTTAGGGGTATCAGAGTTCTGCAAGAGAACCTCCTGTTGAGTAGCGTGTAACAGGGTTATTTTAACAGCCGAGTTGCGGCGGGCGGCAGCGCTTGGAATTAGATAAAGCGCTCCAGGCAGGCTTTGAGACCGCGAGTCGAAAGATAGAACAGCGTGGCGTCTGCCATCGAAACGCCCGAGGTCGCCACAACGAGCTTGTGGGCAACACGGCGAACGGCGCCCTTAGCAGGCATATCCGTCCACTCCCTTCCCAAAAACGTCGTGAGGTCCATGTTGACGCGAGCCGCCACGCGATGGAAGTCATCGGCATCCAAGCGCGCCAGGTCGAACACAATGAGGTCCAAAAACCAAGTTATCAGCTCGCCGGGGCACAGGTCCAAAAGACCGTAGGCCGCCCAGTCCTTCAAGACCTCCTCGAGCATCCTCATGTGGGCGTCAAGCTTTTTGGCGCGAGCCTCGGCACTGTTGAACTCGTGCGTCGCCGATTCGCTCTCCATCACGTAGTGGTAGAACTTGTCTGGCATGACGACGGTCTTGTGGGCAAGCGCATAAGCCGCAAATTGGAAGACGACGTCCTCGCCCAAAGCCAAACCGGGGGCGAAGCGAATGCCTTCGCGATTGAGCAGCTCGCGCGAAAAAGCCGCGCGGCAGGCATAGGGCTGCGCATTCGAATGGAACAGCAGTTGGGGATCACGGGCGCCGAAGGTACCAGCTTTGGGGCTCATGAGTTGCTGGACTCGTTTGGGGGCAGCATCGGCAGGTTCACAGACGCCGCCAAAAACGACGGCCTCGGCATCTGCAGACTTCATGGCATGCAGCACGCGCTCGACCGTCTGGGCATCGATGTAATCGTCGGCATCAACAAAAAAGACGGTCTCGCCCTCGGCGGTATCGATACCGGCATTTCGAGCACACGAGACGCCCGCGTTTTCCTGGTCAATCACCAGTACGCGATTGTCGGCCTGCGCGATCTGGCGCAACACGTTCAACGAATCATCGGTCGAACCGTCGTTGACGCAGACAACCTGAATCGAGCGCTCGGACTGGGCCAACAGCGAATCGAGGCATCGCTGAATGGAGCGCGCAGAGTTGTAAACGGGGACGACAATGGTAGCTTTAGGACACGAGGCCTCTCCCATGCCGACCTACCCCCTCAGCGATTCGATGAGGAAGGCGGCGACCACGCCTGGGCCTCCAACCGAGGCGTAATACTTAGCACGCCCCAAGGCACCATCCGTCGCAAAACTCGGATGCTCGTCAACCCAGCCCTCAGGATCTTTGAGGATGGCAGCGAGATTCGCGCGCTTCCACGGCTTGAGGTCGTCAAGCGAAAACTCCCCCGCGTCCAAGGCCGCTTGGAACTCCTTGGCCATCTGAACCAGGAACTCCTTATAGAACTTAGGCGCCAGGCGCACGTAGTTCCACATGTATGAATCGTACTTAATGAGCTGGTTGAACTTGAGCATGCGCGCGACATCGCCGCTTGCATGGTCGCAGGCATAATCCTCTCGAATCCAACGCTCAATCTCGGCATACTCGGTATTGACGCAAAAGACCTTAGCCGAAGAATTGACCGAGGAATTCTCGTTGTCCTGGCGATAAGACAACACGACATCATGAAGGTAAACAGCCTTATCGGCGCACGCGATCACCTTAAAGGCAAATGACGTGTCCTGAAAGGATGCCCCCGGAGTCGGCAGGAACTTAATGCCGTTGCGGTCAAGAAAATCGCGACGGTACACGGCCGACCAAATCGACGGCTTTTGCTTAAAGAACTGCGTCGTATCGCTCGGGTGCACCGGCTTGCCACAGTCCTTGGCTTTAAACATCTCGTGCAGCGAGCGGCGCTCCTCGGGCTTAGACCAGTAGAAATCAAAGTTCGCCTTCGCGAAGTCGGCATTATTGCTATCGGCGGCCGAGACAAGCTTTTCGAGTGCGTCGGGCGCCATAAAGTCATCGGACTCCAAGATGCCAACGTACTTGCCACGCGCCATCTCCAGGCCGTGGTTCATCGAGTCGCCGTAGCCGCTGTTGGCCTTGTCGATCATCTTGACGCGCCCATCGCGCTCCATATACTCGCGGATAATCGCCGGCGAGTTGTCGGTCGACCCGTCGTTAATGCAGATGATCTCAATATCCTTGAGCGTCTGCACCAGGGCGGAATCGAGGCACTCGCGCAGGTAGCGCTGAACATTGTAAATGGGAATAAGCAGCGACAGAACAGGGCTGCCAGAGGCGTTAGTAAACAAATGTGCTCCTTAGGAAATACCTGTCGTTTCATGGTATCAAAGGGTCAGCGCGCCAGCGGGCGTTTATATAAGGCTCTGTTAGACCAGGATTGACATGCCGACCTGCCGGCTAACTCGCCGTCTCCCCATCGGGCGCCGGCGTCTTG
>DBGFLF010000080.1:0-5934 GCA_048528725.1 Collinsella sp. | reverse complement strand
ACTGATTCCGGCGACCAGATTTCTCTTGAGGTCAAGGCTGTCAAGGAGGTTGTGGGCATTGACGGCACCAAGTACGACTTTGTCGGCTGGTCGCGCGACTATGAATCCGATGGCAAATACACCCTGATGACCGATGACGAGAAGTATCCCCTCGAGGGCAGTGAGCCCTTTGAGAGCGTGACCTACACCGCGGTGTACAAGATCGCGCCGCATAAGGTGCGCTATCACGGTGTCGACGGGTCGGTCATCTTTACGGCGACGGTCGACTCGGACGACGAGCGAGCGACGGGCGCGGGTTTCGTTCATGACGTCGATGTTCCCAAGATGGATGAGGGTGGCAACCCGGTCTTTGATGACAAGGGCGATCCCGTGATGGAACAAAAGTCCGTCGCGTATGACCCGGACGCTTATTCCAAGATCGTTGCGCAGCTCGATGAGCGGGCGGCGACCAGCGGTGACGTGCGCGAACTCTTCCTGGAGTGGCGATATGTGGGTGTCGATGGCACTGCGAAGTCTTGGAATGGGTTTAAGGGCGAGCCGATCACGGGAGACATGGATCTGTATCCCGTGACGTATCGCGTGACCGCCAACGACACGTCCGATGCTGCGAACCCCGTAGCCATGACCGCGAAGCTCAAGTGGCTGCTCGATCCCACTGCTGCCAATACGGTCGATGACAATGCCGATAAGGCGCCGTTTAAGGTTTGCTTTGCCGAGCCGTTTATGGGAACGCAGTTGACTGTCACGGTTAAGCAGGCGAGCTATGGCCCCAATGCATCCGTGACGGAGGAGCCCGTAAACGGCAAGCTTGTCTCGCTCTACAGCCTGGGCTCGGGTAATGGTTCGTTCGACTTGGCCAACCGCCTGGATTCCAAGACGACGGGCGAAGGGGAGCAAGGCGACGGCAATGCTGTGTTCAACTTTGACCAGACTCATGCGCTGACGGTCGTTAAAAAGACTACCGATGCCAGCGCCATGGGACAAACGTTCCGCTTTAAGGTGACACGCAAGGCGTCGGAGGATTCTCCTGCCGAGACGCGCATGGTCGAGGTAAAGGTCGATGGGACGCAGCAAGAAAACGGCAAGACCTGGTATGTCGGCAGCGTGCAATTTGCCGCGTCGACGGGCATCTATACCGTCGAGGAAGATACGGCTTGGGCATGGCGCTACGAGGGTGAACTGAGCACGCCGGGCAAGGCGCCCGGTAAATCTGCCGAGCTGACCATCTCGTCCGCCTCGAGCGCGGGCGACACCGTGGTGACGTGCGTCAACACGCGCGCGAAGGACAAATGGGTCGATGGTGGCTCGCGTGCCAAGAATGTTTGGGAAAACGGCACGCTGAGGAGGGAGGACTAGGATGACTAAGCGCAAGCGGATCGTCGCCCTCCTTGTCGGCGTTCTCCTTTTGGCCGGCGCTGCCGGCACCTTTGCGTGGCTTTCGGTTACGGGCGTGCTGGTCAACGAGTTTGGCTTTGGCTCGGTGTCGCCTTCAGTGGACGAGACGCTCAAGGACAACGTGAAAAGGGATGTCTCGGTTAAAAACACGGGATCGGCTCCGGCATACCTGCGTGTTGCGGTGGATATCTACTGGCAGGATCAGGATGGCGCGCGCCTGTGGGATGAGCCGGTTGCCGACGCCGACTACACCATTGAGTGGGGCGATAAAGGCGATGCCGCTGCCGCTAACAGCCCTTCATCTTGGGTTCTTGCGAGCGACGGGTTCTACTACTGGACGTCTCCTGTTGCGCCGCTCGGCAAGACGGACGTGCTCATCAAGAGCGTGACCGAGCGGAAGGCAGCTGGCAAGAACCTGGTCGTCGACATTTCGACCCAGGCAATTCAATCCACGCCCGACGATGCGGTTACAGAGGCATGGGGTTGCACGGTCAAGGATGGCGTGCTGGTGCCGCCGCATGGAGGTGCGTAAGTATGGCGTTCCCGATTCGCAAAGGCGTTGCGCGCTCCTTGCGTTGCGTGGTCGCGGCCATTCTCTGCGTGGTCGCGCTCGCCGTTCCCGCCCGTGCGTTCGCCGATACTCCCGCGATTGCGTATGACGGAAATGCGCGCCAGCTGACGGTCTCGGGGGCGACGATGTCCTCGGGGGAGCCCGACCTGTTTCCAGCTTTTAAAGATCTAATGCCGGGCGATGAGCGCGAGCAGCAGATCGAGATTCGCGCCACAGGCGTAAAGTCCCAGGTGCGCGTATTTGTGCGCGCCGTTGTCGATCACGAGACGACACACCTGCTGTCGCCCATCACATTAACGGCAGCGGTCAGCGATGCGTCCGCAGACTGGCTCCAGGCAGGAACGCCGGGCAGCGTGTTCGCCCACCCTACGCAGGTCGCAACGTTTACGAGCGATGGCAGCACAGTGCTCAATTTGCAACTAAGTGTCCCGACGTCGGTAGGCAATGAGCTTGCCGACGCAAACAAGACCATTCGCTGGGAAATCACTGCCGAGGACGATGGCGAAACAATTCCTGCGCAGCCCGCTGGCCCCAAAAAGCCCGGCCTGTTTGGCCTGGCTGCGACGGGCGACAACTCGCTCGCTCTGCTTTTGACGCTGCTAACGCTAGCGATTATCGCTTTTATGGTCGCGCTGTTCTTGTCTCAAAGGAATAAGCGCTAGGTCCATCTTCTAAATGCAACGCCCTCCCGGGTGGCGGGCACGAAGTTCCCTGCTCTACAGTCCTGCGCAAGTTGAAGGCCACAAGACGTGGCCTTCAACTTATATATGTTCAGCAGATGTCCCCATGACAAGCCGCGCTTCAACACCGAGGCGTCTGCCCGGCGACGCGGAATGTAAGGTTCATCGCGAGTTCCGCACGAGCCGGAGAGCACTTAATGTGCTCTCCGTGCGAGCAGGACTGTCCGAGCAGGGAACCTTACGTTCCGTGCCGCCGGGCAGACGAACCAGTTAAGACGCGCCGCTACTTGATCTTGGTCGTACCCGGTGCCAGGTTGGGGTCGGTCTCGTTGGCCTCGGTCTGGAAGTGCTCGGTGTACACGTTCTTGCCGTCGCGGAACATCTCGTAGTACTGCATCTTGGCGTAATCCTCGCGCGCCTTGGTGGCGGCTGCGGCAGCGGCGTCGTCACCGGTGACGTTGGAGGAGAGCGCCCAGCGCAGGCTGGCGTCCTCGTAGCCCACCGAGTTGATGGCGGGCAGCGACTTACGCAGCGTCATGTGCGCTTTCTGGTAGTCGGTCAGCGGGGCGCCGATCAGCTGCATAAGCTGGGTGGACAGGTAGTTGGTGGACAGGTCGTCGACCTCGCTCGTCTGGTCGCAACCGGCAACGTCGTAGTTAGCCCAAATGATGTAGTCGGTCTGCCACAGACGTTCCTGGTGCGTGGCATCGTCCTCGCCGGTAAACCACTTGTCGTTGAACTTGGACGGGAAGAACGGCTGGTGGTCGCCCCAGAACACCACGACTACCTTACGGTCGAGCTTGCTCAGGGCGTTGAGGAAGTAGCGAAGCGCCTGGTCGGACTGCTCGATGCACGAGACATACTCGTCGACATCGGAGAGCGTGCCGTCCTCGACGGTCTTGGCATCCAGATCGGTCGTGTCGATATTCAGGTACATCTGCTTGTCGACCGGCAGCAGACCCGTATCGTAGCCCGAGTGGTTCTGCATGGTCACGTCGAAGATAAACTGCGGATCGGCGTTCTGGTCGAGCAGCTCAAGAATCTTGTCGTAGGTAGCCTGGTCGGTCACCATGCCGCGCAAGGTGTCGGCTCCCTGGAAATCGTTGATGGACAGGAACTGGTCAAAGCCAAAGTCCTTGTAGACGTTCTCGCGGTTCCAGTTGGTTGCGTGATTGGGGTGCATAGCCGTGGTGGAATAGCCGAGCGATTTGAACTGCTCTGCCAGGTTCCCGGTCGTTTCCATGTTGTAGATGGTGTAGGGGTACACGCCCGAGCCCAGGTTGGCCATGGAGTTGCCGGTCATAAACTCAAACTCGGTATTGGCGGTGCCGCCGCCGTAGGCGCTCACGTAGAGCTTGCCGCGGCTGAGGCAGTTGGACAGGCTCTTAAAGTACTGCGGACCCTCGTAGCCGGCGCGCATGTTCTGGTAGATTGACAGATCCGAGAACGTCTCGTTCATGATGGCGATGACCGTGGGCTTCTCGCTGTCGAACTGCTCCTGGGCGGCGGCGCGCTCGTCGCTCTTGGCCGCGTCGGACTTGTCGTAGGCCTTGGCGTACTTTTTGAGCGTGGCCTTGGCATCGTCGACGGAGTAGTCGGCGGGTTTGGGCGGCTTGATGGACTGTGCCGCACTAATAAAGGCAGGCAGGTAGCCCTCGCGCCAGTAGCTCTCGAGCGGACGCCAGGTGTAGACGGTGATGCCGAGAGTGTTGTAGTAGTCGATGAGCGTAACATGCGCGGTCACACCGCCCAGGCACAGCACGGCCACGAGCAGGTTGGTGAGCAGCATGCGCTTGGCGTTGGCGGCGCCCTTCTGACGGTGCGGTGCCACCAGGCCAGCGTACTCGCACAGCAGCATGGCGATGGCGGTAAAGCCCATGGACAGCACGCAGAACAGCGAGATGGAGAAGGTGTAGCCGGTGCCGGCGACCGCGGCGGCGGTGGAGATGGCCGAAAGGTCGCCCGGCTGGATGGGCATGGACTTAAACGTGATAACGAAGAACTCGGCAATGCCCAGGATAAAGAGGGCAAAGGCCAGGACCGCGGGGGCTGCGCCGTGGCGCTGGAATAGGAAGAACAAGCCGACCATGAGCGTGGTGATGATGGCCCACTCGAGCAGGATGCACAGGGGGTAGACCCAGGTAAAGTCGTGGTTGGACGATACCTCCATGCCCAGCAGCGCAAAGACGCCGGCGAGCAGCAGGCACAGGACGGCGGCGACGAGCGGTTTGCCCACAAAGGCGCCGCGCAGGCGGGCGAGCTTGCCGGTGGGGGCGGGGGCGTCGGACGCGGCGAACGCAAAGACGCGCGGGGCGATGCGGTCGCGTGCGATGCTGGCCCAAGCGCAGCCGGTGAGGATGGCGTTGGTCAGGATGAGCATCACAAAGGCGAGCGGCTCGTTTTGAGCGACGAGGCCCACGGCGCCCCAAATAGTCAAAAAGAGCTGGAACAGGCCGAAGGCGACGCTCCACCCAAGAGCGCTTTTGGCAACGGTGCCCGACTGAGCGCAAATGGCCTTGGCCTCGCGCAAGACAAGGTAGACGGTCGCCGCAAGACCGACGAGCGAGATGGCGGCAGCGAACATGCTGAGACTCCTCACAAACTAAAACGTACGAAAGCGGGGGTTTACCCGATTGTTACCAAGATATGCGCTGCAATTGGTGGCTGCGCGCAACAACCAGCCATATTAACGCGCACGTGCGGCGGTGTGGCGCAATGTAGTGGCGACCTGCGCGATAATGGACGGGAATTACACGGAAACGTAAAGGCTTCTTAAAGAAATGGCGAGGGTAGGGCGATGAGCGAGCAGGTTTGTATGACGGGCGCCGAGTACTGCGACGGAGCTGCGGGCGTGGATATGTGCGGCTATCCGGTCGAGACTACGGGCAACGCGGTGCTGGACATTTTGGAGCATCGCTCGTCTACGCGTGCCTTCGCGCGCGATGACGACGGCCGTCCCGTAGCGGTGACCGACGAGCAGCGGGCGGCGATCCTGCACGCGGCGAGTCGCGCGCCGTCGGCGGGCGCCATGATGATGTACTCCATCGTGAGCATCCGCGAGCAGGCTACGCTCGATCACTTGGCCGATCTGTGCGACCACCAGCCCATGATTGCCAAGGCACCGTGGGCACTTATATTTGTGGTCGACTATGCCAAGTGGATCGATCTGTTTGAGCATGTGGGCTGCTTTGAGCCCGAGTTTGTAGAGCGCACGGGCAAGTCGCCCCGTCGTGCGCCGGGTCTGGGCGACTTTGCCATCGCGGCACAGGACGCCGTGATCGCCGCGCA
>DBGFLF010000079.1:0-3442 GCA_048528725.1 Collinsella sp. | reverse complement strand
GGCACTCATACGCGCGATAAGCGAGGATTTGCCCACCGAGGGGAAGCCGACGAGCGCGGCATCGGCCATGAGCTTCATCTCGAGCTCAATCCAGTGCTCCTCGGCCGGCTCACCCAGCTGGGCGAACGCGGGCGCGCGGCGCACCGACGTCACAAAGTGCGTATTGCCAAGACCACCGGCGCCACCAGGGGCCACGACAACGCGCTCGCCATCATGCACCAAGTCGGCAATCTCGAACATCGGGGTCTGCGTCTCGGGGTCGAGCTCGCGTACCACGGTGCCCATGGGAACCTTAAGAATCAGGTCCTCGCCGCTCTTGCCGTTGCGGCGGGCACCCTGACCGTGCGTTCCACGCTCGGCACGAAAGTGATGCTTAAAGCGGTAGTCGATCAGCGAAGACAGCTGAGCATCGGCCTGGATGACGACATTGCCGCCACGACCGCCGTCGCCGCCATCGGGGCCACCCTTGGGGACAAAGGCCTCGCGCCTAAACGACATGCATCCGGCACCGCCGTCGCCGCCGCACACGTTAATGCGGCTGATATCGGTGAACTGTGACAACAGAATCGCCTCCTACAAAAAAGAGGGAGACCCTTGAATCCTAAAACTCAAGTGCCTCCCACATATGTGCTCTATGAAGGGTGAATTACGCGTTCGCGAGCGGGCGTACGCTGACCCTGTGCTTGATACCCTTGTGGAACTCAACGGTACCGTCGACCAGCGCGAACAGCGTGTCGTCCTTGCCACGGCCAACGTTCTCACCCGGGTGGATGTGCGTGCCGTGCTGACGGACGAGAATCGTGCCCGTGGTTACCGTCTGGCCGGCGAAGCGCTTCGTGCCAAGGCGCTGACCGCGGGAGTCACGGCCATTACGGGAGGAACCGAGTCCTTTTTTGTGTGCCATTGTGTATACCTACTCTTTCGTTACGAGTGTAATCTACTCGGCGACGGGAGCCTCGGCAACAGCCTCGGCCTCTGCCTTGACAGCCTTCTTGGCGCGGGACGTAGCCTGGACCTTCACGATCTTCAGCTTGGTGAGCTGCTGACGGTGACCCTTCAGACGACGATAGCGCTTACGCTTGTGGAACTTGAAGACCAGCTGCTTCTCGCCCTTGAACTGCTCAACGATCTGAGCGGTAACCTTGGCCTTGGCCAGCTTGTCGGGATCGGTGACGATCTTCTTACCATCGTTGAGGAAGATGACCGGCAGGGTGACCTTGTCGCCCTCATTGCCCTCGATCTTCTCGACGGTGATGACATCGTCGGTGGCGACCTTGTACTGCTTGCCGCCCGTGTTAACGATTGCGTACATGTTTACTTGCCCTTCATGCATCAGTTAGTGCAACAGCCGAATATAGTAGCAGGCGAAAATACCCCCGTCAACGAGTATGTGGAGCAAATCCACAAGTTCGCACAGGTATGGGGCTGACGAGTCGGCCCTCGTCGTCCTCGCATGCTTGATTCTGACGCTCGACATCGTAGGAGCAGATGGTCACGAGGTCTTGCATACCGGTGGAAACAATAGGTGCATCCACGCCCGGGGTCAAGCCCTGCAACAAAACATCAGCAGCAGAAAGCAAAATCTCCGGACGCATGGAGCCCTCGTTGTCGGCATGGGTGTCGAGCATGAGCACCAAATGGTCCGGGCGCTCCCCCGCCGTGAGCTCATAGCCCACGAGCGTGTGGTCCAAATCCAAGCGCTTGCTCTTTTTTCCGCGCGCGTAGTCGATGCCGTGACCCGCGCGCAGCGTGTCAATCGCACGACGCACCTCGTCGGCGCTTACGGGCGCCTCGGAATCCAAGTGCAGGTCGATGCGATACGACAGGCGCGTGAGCTGCGCCGTCAACGCCGGCGTGCGCACGTCGATGTACGCCGCCTCGATGGGCGCCAGATCGGCCGGAGACGCCGCAGCCAGGCGCCCAAACGCCTCGTCGAGCGCCACGAACTCGGTCATAAACAGGTCATACCACTCGCAGGTCGACGACGTACCCACCGGTAGCGCCGAAGAAAAGCCCACGCGCATGTGCGGAGAAAAGCCCTGCGTGACGGCATAGGGAAGTCCCGCACGGCGCACGATGCGCTCAATGGTATGGATCACTTCGAGATGGCCCAGGTACTTAAGGCGATCGCGCTTGCCATAGCGAACACGAAGTCTAAAGAGCGAGGGGTTGTCGGTCAGGCGCTCACTCATGCGCGATCACCCATCAATACATTCTTGGCGTGGAGCGTGGGGCAGATCCCGCAGCCGGTGCACGACGTGCGGGTGCAGTCGGGAGTCGTGACGCCCTCGAGCGAGCGACGGTACTCGCGCTCGAGGAAGCCGCGCGTACAGCCAGGGCTCACATGCTCCCACGGCAGGCGCCAATCCAACTCGTAGGGCAGGTGCACGAGCTCATTGAGGTCGATGCCGTTTTTGGCAGCAGCTTCCTTCCAGTTATCGAGCGAGAAATGCTCTACCCAGGCGTCAAAGCGAGAGCCCGAGCGCCAAGCGTCGATGATGACGGGCGTCATGTCACGACCGGCGCGGGACAGTGCGGCCTCGATGAGCGAGGTCTCGGCATCGTGGTAATGAACGCGGACGGCACGGTTGCGAACGCTCGTGATGAGCAGCTTCTGGCGACGCTTGACGTCGTCGTAGTCGAGCTGCGGGCACCACTGGAACGGCGTGGCAGCCTTAGGGATAAAGACCGAAACCGAGATCGACACCGAGATCGAGCCGCGACGAGCCTTGGGCACCACGGAACGACCGAGCTCCAGCACGTGATCGGCCAGATTGGCGATGGCCACGATGTCCTCGTCGCGCTCGCCGGGAAGGCCCATCATAAAGTAGAGCTTCATGCGGTTCCAGCCGGCCTCGAAGGCGGCCTTGGCCGCACGGTCCAGGTCCTCCTCGGTCACGTTCTTGTTAATGATGTCGCGCATGCGCTGGCTGCCGGCCTCGGGCGCGAACGTCAGGCCGCCCTTCTTTTCGCCGGCAACCGACTCGGCCATATCCACGCCAAACGAATCCAGGCGCTGCGACGGAATAGACACGCGAATACCCGTATCCTCCAGGCGACGGTTGAGCCTGCCGAGCACGTCGCGAATGCAGGAGTGGTCGGTCGTGGAGAGCGAGGTCAGCGACACCTCGTCATAGCCGGTCTTTTCCAGACCCTGAATCACCGACGAGACGATTTGGTCGGCCGAGCGCTCGCGCACCGGACGATACGTCATGCCGGCCTGGCAAAAACGACAGCCGCGGGCGCAGCCGCGCAGGATCTCGATAGACAGGCGGTCGTGAACCAGCTGCGCATAGGGCACGCACGACTGCGACAGCGGATTCGTGGCGCCGAAATCCTCGACGACGCGCTTGTAGACCACGGTCGGCGCATCCTTGCCTTCACGCGGCACGGTGTAGCCATGCGGCGAGCAGGGCTCGTCGTGACGAACCTCATAGAGCGA
>DBGFLF010000078.1:0-7674 GCA_048528725.1 Collinsella sp. | reverse complement strand
TGTCGCGTAAAAGACCGCCGCCCAGGCCACAGACCACGGCAAGCGCGACCGCGCCCACCAGGTCGAGCTTGTGCTCGCGCGCAACCAGCACGCCCGAGATCGATGCAGCGACAACAGCGAACATCTCGAGCCAAAACGGAATAGCGACCATGGCATCCGTGGCGTGTGAGGTAACGGTCATAGCGGCGACGACGGGCAAGATGGGGTCCTTTTGATTGCGGGTTTAGACAATGCCCGTACATAGTACATGGTTGGCGGGCGTGGTGACCCTATTGCTCGGTAAACGGTCGGGACTGGGAACGGTCATGGGTACCAAACATGTACATCAGCCTTCAAAGATGTCGAAAAATGTCGGTTTTGGAGGGTGATGTACATGTTTGGGATTCAAGGTGAAATCGAAAGCAATGGGGGCGTGGCTGAATAGGAGGGATGTCCAAATTTTGAGCGGAGCTCAAAATTTATTCGGTCGGCTTGCACCGACCGCACTGCGCTAAAAACGCGCCAGTGGCGCGTTTTCTTTACGCTCCGCGCCCTGGCGGGTTCGAATCCCTCCTCCTCCGCCGTATTTGCTTGTAAGGGACTCTAAACAAAAAAGCCCCCGTTTTCGGGAGCTAACTCAACCAAAATGGCGGAGGAGGAGGGATTCGAACCCTCGTGACCTTATACAGGCCAAACGGTTTTCGAGACCGCCGCATTCAACCACTCTGCCACCCCTCCGCGTGGGGTAAAAACAAAGCAGGCACGAAGGCCTGCTTTGGAATTAACTGGCGGAGAGTCAGGGATTTGAACCCTGGAGACGCTTTTGACGCCTACACGATTTCCAATCGTGCTCCTTCGGCCACTCGGACAACTCTCCGTTAAATGCGAAAGTTAGTATACACGAGGAATCGTAAGGTGCAAGCCGAAAACTTAGCATTTTTTGATCCACAGCGTCTCGTGCTGTGCCTAAAACGCGCGGCGCATGCAGTCTGACCAGCAAAATCATGCTTAGCGAATTGTTCAAAAAAGGACTTTATAGACCACGAGCAAACGAATTTAAAATCTTTTTGGCGATCAATTAGACCACTGGTATGCATTTTGCGACCACAGCCTTGTGCCCGTTGACCTGCGGCTTGACTCAGCTTGTCCCCGCGGCGTCGTATCTTGTCCACAAATCCGTCAAGCTCATGGTCGGCATTTGGTTGGAATGCGCATGAAACGTCGTGCGAGTATGGACATATGTGGAGGTCATGAGGTTGTAGCTGCATATTCTTGCGGCCTGGGAGGTTGAAAGATATTATTACCAAGTCTTTTCCTGCTTCAGGCGCACCTTCACGACCTGAAGCCACATTTGCCCAGAGGAGGTGACAATATGAAGGCTTATGAACTGCTGTTCTTTGTTGACCCGTCGCTCGACCCCGAGACTCGTCTCGCTGTTATGAAGCGTATCGATACCACGATCGCTGAGGGCGCTGGCAAGGTCGACTCCGTTGACGAGTGGGGCAAGCGCAAGCTCGCCTACGAGATCAACGACCTCACCGATGGTGACTACACCCTCATCAACTTCCATGCAGATCCTACCCAGATCGCCGAGCTTGATCGCGTCCTGCGCATCACCGACGCTGTGGTCCGCCACATGATCGTCCGTCGCGACGACCAGGAGTAAGACTGTCGTTTTGGACTGGGCTTGTGCCCCAAGAGGAAGTAGTGAGTTATGAGCATCAATCGAGTGAACATCACCGGTAACCTCACCCGCGATCCCGAGCTGCGCGCCACCGCCGGCGGAACCCAGGTTCTGTCCTTTGGCGTCGCCGTGAACGATCGTCGCCGCAACGCGCAGACTGGCGAGTGGGAGGACTATCCCAACTTTGTCGACTGCACCATGTTCGGCACCCGCGCCGAGGCCGTGAGCCGTTTCCTGGCAAAGGGAAATAAGGTCGCGATCGAGGGCAAGCTGCGCTACAGCTCTTGGGAGCGCGACGGCCAGCGCCGGAGCAAGCTTGAGGTCATCGTCGATGAGATCGAGTTTATGAGCTCCCGTGGTGGCCAGGGTGGCTACGATCAGGGCGGTTACGCCCCCGCAGCTCCCGCGCCCGCAGCACGTCCTGCCGCACCGGTGGCTACGCCGCCCGCGGTCGACGTCTACGATGAGGACATCCCGTTCTAAGGGTTGTTCACCTATTTTTGAGTGAGAGGCGGCTTCGGTTCGCCGAAGTTGCCAAATGAAAGGTATTTTGACATGGCTAATGATTTTTCTGCACGTCAGCCGCGTCGTAAGTACTGCCAGTTCTGCAAGGAGAATACTGAGTTCATCGACTATAAGGACACTCAGCTTCTCCGTAAGTACATGACCGACCGTGGCAAGATCAAGCCCCGTCGCGTCACTGGCGCTTGCACGCAGCATCAGCATGACATCGCCAACGCCATCAAGCGCGCCCGCGAGATGGCTCTCCTGCCGTACACCGTCCCCGTGGTTTCCTCTCGTGGCAACCGCGACCGCGGCTAAGAAGGGAGACGCATCATGAAGGTTATTCTTCTCGATGAGATCAAGGGCAAGGGCGGCGAGGGTGACGTCGTAGAGGTCGCTCAGGGTTACGCTGAGAACTTCCTGTTCCCCAAGAAGCTCGCTGTTGCCGCCACCAAGGGCAACCTCAAGCAGCTTGACGAGCGTCGCAACAACATCGCCAAGCGCGAGGCCGTCCGTCTGGCTACCGCCAACGAGACCAAGGCTGCCTTCGAGGGCAAGACAGTCACCGTTGACGTCAAGGTCGGCGACGAGGGCATCCTCTTTGGCTCCGTTACCGCCGCTATGATCGCTGACGCCATCAAGGCTCAGCTCGGTATGGACATCGACCGCAAGCGCGTCGAGCTCGGTAAGCCCATCAAGGTTGCCGGTGCCCACACCGTTGCCATCTCGCTGTACCGCGAGATCAAGGCCGAGGTTGTCGTTCTCGTCGGCGTTACCGCCGAGGAGCTCGCTGCCGAGGCCGAGGTCGAGGAGGCCGCTGAGGTCGCCGAGGCCGAGACCGCCGAGGTCGAGACTGAGGCTGCTGCCGAGTAGCATTTGCTGCAACGCAACAATCTTGTTCTAAGAAGGGCGCTCTGGGAAACCAGGGCGCCCTTTTCTTTTTTGCGCTGAGTGAGTGTCATGGTGAACGTTGCGTCGAAGTCCTATATACAGGACCGTTCATCCGTTTGGTTCGGTGATGATTGGCGGCGCGCGGCGCGTTTTGGGACCGTGGCTGATACTATGGATGCTCGCAAGCGATATGAATGAGGATGCTCATGGCATATGACGATAGGGAGACGGGGCTGACGGTCGAGGACCGCGGCTCAAAGTTGGGTCTTCCCCAAAACCAAGATGCAGAGGCCAATGTACTGGCCGCTATGCTGCTATCGCCCGAGGTGGTCGAAGAGGCCCAGGTCGAGCTGCAGCCCGATGACTTCTACCGGCCCATTCATAAGACCATCTATACTGCGATGGTCGATATGTACAACAGCCGCATTCCCATCGACTCCATCTCGCTGATCGATTACCTGCGAAGCATCAACAAGCTCGATGCCGTGGGCGGCGAAGCGTACATTTTGGAGTTGATGGGTCAGACCCTGTCGCTCGTCAACTGGCAGCACCATGCCGCCATCGTTCGCCGCGACTCGATGCTGCGCGAGCTGATCGGCGCCACTAACGAGATCAACGCGCTGGCATATAACGCCCCCACCGACACCAAAGAGGTTGTCGAGCTGGCCGAGAGCAAGCTGCTCAAGGTTACGGCACGCGAGGTCAAGTCGAGCTACAAGACGTTGACCGAGTTTATGGTCGAGGCCTATAACGAGGCCGAGGAAGTGTGCCAGGCCGGTGGCCAGGCTGCGGGCGTGCCCACGGGCTTTCCGTCACTCGACCGCATGCTCATGGGTTTTCGCGAGGGCCAGCTCATCATCATCGGCGCCCGTCCTGCTGTAGGTAAGACGTCGTTCGCACTGAATCTGGCACTCAACGCTGCCGCTGCCGGTTATACTGTCGGCTTCTTCTCTCTGGAGATGTCGGGCAAGGAAATTGCCCAGCGTCTGATTTGCGCCTACGCCATGATCTCGATCAGTGACTTCCGCATGGGCCGCATTAGCCCCGAGCAGTGGGCCAATATCAACGAGGCCACGCAGACCTTGTCCAAGCTCGATATTCTGATTGACGATACGCCCGGCACCACAGTGACCGAGATTCGCGCCAAGAGCCGCCGTATGCTCCATAACAAGGAGAAGGCAATTATCATCCTGGACTACCTGCAGCTGGTGAGTCCTCCGCCGGGACGCCGCTCCGAGAGCCGTACCGTCGAGGTCTCGGAGATGTCGCGTGGTTTGAAGATCATGGCCAAGGAGCTCAAGATCCCGCTCATCGCGCTGTCGCAGCTCTCACGTCAGGTCGAATCCCGTACCGGCAAGCGCCCGCAGCTTTCCGACCTTCGTGAATCGGGCTCCATCGAGCAGGACGCCGATATCGTTATGTTCTTGGACCGTTCCGCCGACGAGGCCGAGGCCTCGCGCGACGATCGACCCGACGAGGGCGTTACGCGTATCGTCGTGGCCAAGAACCGTTCGGGCCCGATCGGCGACGTCGATCTGATGTTCCTGCCGGCATCCACCAAGTTCTATGAGCTTGATGGGGCACATACCGAGGAGTAGGACAGGCGCCCGTTGCACGGGTATACTGGGAATGTTTTGTGCTTCTGCGTGCCGGCGTGGCGCGTAGACAGTCCATGAATGTAAGGAGTAAACATGCCGTCAACCGTTTTGGTCGGTGCCCAGTGGGGCGATGAGGGCAAGGGTAAGATCTGCGACCTGGTCGCCGGCGACTTTGATGCCGTCGTGCGCTATTCGGGCGGCAACAACGCCGGCCACACCATCGTCGTCAACGGCAAGAAGTACGGCCTGCACCAGGTGCCCTCCGGCATCATGTATTCCGACCACGTGTCGGTGATCGGTAATGGCTGCGTCGTCAACCCCAAGGTTGTCCTTGAGGAGATCGATATGTTCGAGGCCGACGGCATCACCACCAAGAACCTCAAGATTAGCGGCAACGCGCATGTCATCATGCCGTACCACATCGATCTGGATGGCGCCTTTGAGCAGAAGCTCGGCAAGAAGAACATCGGTACCACCAAGCGCGGCATCGGTCCGTGCTATCAGGACAAGATGGCTCGCATCGGCCTGCGCATGCAGGACATGCTGGACGAGGCGCTGTTCCGCGACAAGCTGGAGACCGCTCTCGCCCGCGTGAACCCCGAGCTCGAGCTCATCTACAACCTGCCCACCTACACCGTGGACCAGATTTGCGACGAGTACCTGCCGATGGCCGAGCGCCTGCGCCCCTACATCACCGAGACGAGCCTGCTGCTCAACAACATGATCGATGAGGGCAAGGACCTGCTGTTTGAGGGCGCCCAGGCGACGCTACTCGACATCGACCACGGTACCTATCCGTACGTGACGTCTTCCAACTGCACCGCCGGCGGCGCCATCACCGGCTCCGGCGTCGGTATGAAGAACGTCAACCGCGTGCTGGGCGTCATGAAGGCCTATATCACCCGCGTCGGTTCGGGCCCCATGCCCACCGAGCTTTCCTATGAGTCCGAGGCCGGCCACACGCTGACCGAGGAGGGCTATGAGTACGGTGTGACCACCGGTCGCCGTCGTCGCTGCGGCTGGTTCGACGGCCCCATCGCCAACTACGCCTCGCGCGTCAACGGCCTCACCGACATCGCCATGACCAAGCTCGACGTGCTTTCGGCCTTCGACACCATTAAGGTGTGCGTGGCCTACGACGTCGATGGCGAGCGCTACACCAGCGTGCCCGAGCACCAGGTGCGCTTTGAGCATGCCAAGCCCATCTACGAGGAGCTTCCTGGCTGGAAGTGCGACATCACCGGTTGCCGCAGCTTTGACGAGCTGCCGCAGGAGGCTCAGGACTACGTGGCGTTTATCGAGGATCTGGCACACACCCGCGTGACGTTCATTGGCGTTGGCGCTGGTCGCGAGCAGATCATCAACCGATTCTGGAAGTAATCGGGACTATTTGGTTATTGCGATATACCCCTTTGCAGCCCGGACGGGCGGCCGAGGGGTATATTTGCTTGCAAAGGGCTCGCGCGGAGCGGGCCGTTCATCCATAGAGGAGGCACCCTTGAAGGCGGACACTCAAACCATCGACATCCTGTTGTTGGGCAGCGGCGGCCGTGAGCATGCTTTGGCAGCTAAGCTCGCAGCATCACCGCGCGCCGGCAAGCTCTACATCGCGCCGGGTAACGGCGGCACCGCGAGCTGCGGCGAGAACGTTGTTCTCGACGACTGCGATCCTGCGGCCGTGGCGGCGTTTGCGCAGAGCCACGGATGCGGACTCGTGGTAATTGGCCCCGAGGCTCCGCTCGTGGCGGGCGTGGCCGACGCCGTGCGCGCGGCGGGTATTCCCTGCTTTGGCCCGGGTGCCGAGGGCGCCCAGATGGAGGGCTCCAAGCTGTTCTCCAAGCAGCTCATGGAACGTGCGGGCATTCCGACGGCAGCCTATGGTTCGTTTACCGACGAGGCTTCGGCTCTCGCCTACGTGCGCGAGCAGGGCGCCCCGCTGGTCGTGAAGGCCGACGGCCTTGCCGCGGGCAAGGGCGTTATCGTGGCGACCGAACTTGAGCAGGCCGAGGAGGCCGTGCGCGAGTGCTTTGGCGGCACCTTTGGCGATGCCGGCAATACCGTGGTTATCGAGGAGATGCTCGTTGGTCCCGAGTGCTCGCTGTTGGCCTTTACCGACGGCAAGACCGTGCGCCCCATGGCCACCTCGCAGGACCACAAGCGCGCGCTCGAGGGCGACAAGGGCCCCAACACCGGCGGCATGGGCGTCTACAGCCCGGTGCCCATCGTGACCGACGAGGAGCACGCCACCATGGTGAAGGTCATGGAGCAGACCGTGGCCGAGCTTGCTGCCGAGGGTATCGACTACCGCGGCTGCCTGTACGGCGGCTTTATGCTCACGCCTGCCGGTCCCAAGGTACTGGAGTTCAATGCCCGCTTTGGCGACCCCGAGACGCAGGTCGTGCTGCCGCGCCTTAAGAATGACCTGGTCGAGGTCATGCTGGCTTGTGCCAACTGCGAGCTCGATCAGATTGAGCTCGACTGGCGTGACGAGTGGGCCGTGGCCGTTGTCCTGACGAGCGCGGGTTATCCCGGCAGCTACGAGAAGGGCAAGGTCATCACCGGTATCGCCGATGCCGAGGCCATGGAGAACGTGACCGTGTACCACGCGGGCACTGCCGTGGTGGACGGCCAGCTCGTGACCAATGGTGGCCGCGTGCTTGCCGTGACCGCTCTGGGCGACACGTTCGAGAACGCTCGCAACCTTGCCTACGAGGCCTGCGAGAAGATTGATTTTGAGGGCAAGACCCTGCGTCACGACATCGGCCTGCGCGCGCTGCGCGGCCGCGACGCCTGGGATGCCTAAAATCCGAGAGGAATGAGACGGATGGACGAGAAGAACGAAGAGCTCATGGACGCGCAGATCGTCGAAGAGGACAGCCGCATGTATGGGCACGCCGAGGGCGAGCCTGGTGGCGAGGTCGCTGACGAGCCGGCACTGGTGCTGGGCGACGACGACCCGCACGATGCCGAGCTGCACGAGAAGATTCTTTCGGAGGAGTGCGCCTGGAAGGGCAAGAT
>DBGFLF010000077.1:0-2836 GCA_048528725.1 Collinsella sp. | reverse complement strand
ACCGGCAGCAGGCCCAACTTCATGAGCGTCCACAGCATCAGGCAAACCAGCGCATGAATCAGCAGCAAGACGGCAGCAACGACAAGCGAGATCAAGCGGCACCCCCCTCACCGTCACCGGTGTAAAAGATGTGCTGCAGCAGCTCCACGATGTCCTCGCCGTCGACGGGCTCCACCGCAATCTGCTTTGCGCTCAGGCGCTCGCGGATAATGGGCAGATCGCACGCCTTTGCCTGGCGCATAAGCAGGTAGAGCACGTCGCCGTCGACCAAGCCCGCCGCGTCGCTCTCGCGGATTACCGACCCAATTGCGCCCACCAGCTCGCCGACAGGCTCCATGCCCGGTACCACGCGCAGGAGCAAAAAACTCCCCATCTTGCTATCTGCCAGCGCCTGCGCCGCCGCGAGCTCTTGGCCAAAGGCAGCCTGCTTGAGCACGCAAGTGCCGTCAACGCAGCGTTTATCCTGCGCCACCGCCTCATAGTCAAAGGCACGGCCCAGCGCGCTTTCGACCAGGCCGCACAAGATGCGGAACAGGTTTTGATAATAGAGGGTCATTTGGTTTTCGGCCGCACTACGCACAAAGATCAACACGGCGGGTGCCCCGTCGCGCTCGATCGTGTATCCAAACATGGGAAGCCCCGGCGTCAACTCGCGGTTCACCCACAGGTTCGAACGACCCCCGTCGCCCAAAAGAGGTGCAAGCTGCTCAAGCGTGAGCGAACGTGCGGCATCTTCGGCAATCGCGGGACTTGCTGCCACCAGGCGTGCAAATGCCCCGCCCGAAACATGGTAGATCGCCACCGAATCGTTCTCGAGGATCTCGCCCAGAAGCTCGCAGCACTTGCGATAGATGTCGCGTGGGTTGAGCACGTCGAGCTCCTGCGTCACGGCAAAGATCTTGCCAAAGCTGTCGTGGCGGCCCACGATCTGGCGCCTGTACGCGCGCTTGTCCTCGATCGCGTCGTGGTAGAGCTGCGTAAGAAACGTATTACGGTTGCGCACGAGGTCGTTTTGATCGCGCTCCGCCCTAATAGCTTCGCTGTTGCGCAGCTGCACATAGCCGCACACGGCGCCCACCACAAAGTACGCAATAAACGGTAGCCAGTTGGACGGCTCGTAGAACAGACCCTGGAAGGTATAGCCGTACTGAGTAAAGTAGCCGGCTGCCAAACCCACCGACGCCAGCAGCGCCGCAACCAGGCCAAAGTCCAAGCCATACAGCGTGCCAATCAGCACCACGTAGAGCAGACGATAATCGAGCACGTTGAGCTGGGCCGATTGGGAGAACAAATGCTCCAGTACCTCGAACAGAACCCAGGCAACGCCCGTCTCTAGGCATTTAATAGGCAGCGTGCACATCTGGATGCGGTCGATGGCGGCGCGCAGCGGGTTGATCTTGTTGATGCGTCCAGCGCCCCAGCGAGCTTGAATGGTTGAGAGATCGCGCAGCAAGTCGTAACGCTGAAACCAGCCATAGCGCACGCGAGCGACATCGCTGGCGGGCAGGACGTAGCCGGCAGAATCGCCATAGGCAACGGTAAGGCCGGGGAACAGCGCCTTGAGGGCGCCGCCCACCTCACCCGCCGTGTGATGGAAGGTATCAGCTACGTCGAGCGTCTCAAAGGAGGCATCCCAGCTATCAAAGATGCGGCGCACCAGCACCGCGAGTTCCTCGGCGCACAGCAGGGGAAACGCTGCATCCTGCGCGCCCTGCAGAGCGACCGATCCTGTTGAGCACGCGTCGAACAGCGGCACCAAAAACGGGTCCTCCAGCGCGGCAGACGCGGTATACAGGAACGGCACGCGCAGGATCTTGGTCTGAACGCCCTCGCGAGCAGCGTAGTAGCGGCAAAGGTCGTTTGCCGCGCGGGCGATAATGCCCTTGCCCGTTCGCCCCGCAGCATCGGCGGCACCCTCGGCACCCGCGGGCCCCGCTACATACAGCAGCTGGACCCGGCGACCCGCGCACGCACGAAAGACCGAGCGCAGCGTCTCGATATCGCCCACGGTATCAGTATGCGGGGTAAGGTAATTAGACAGGTAGACCACGCGGTCGAACTCGTATGCCTGCTCCAAGTGCTGGAGCAGCTCTTTCCACGAGGCATGGGGCGATGACTCGTCGCGGCGCGTGTCCTGCGCGGCTAGGACCTGCACATGGTCCTCGGGGAACGCCTTGGCACAAAAGTCATCGTCAACATATGCGGTGTTGCCAACAACCAGCACCTCCATAGCGCACCCCTCCCCTAAAATCCACTTTTGTCATAGTCAAACATGCGTATTTTACGCTGTCAACGCGAGTTGAAACGCCTTTAAGGCTGTTTTAAGAACTTTTTTAGAGGATGTGGGGGCCAGGAGAACTAAATAGTGAATCCAATCTGTGGCAGATAAAGCGGCCCCCATACTCCACCAGCAGCGACATTTTCAATAATGCCCCTTGCGTAGGAATACAGGTCTTGCATGCCGAAGCTAAGAGCCTCCCTATCAAATGCTTCGTCGTCTAAATCAGACGGAGCACGATAGATACCGGACACGGATATTTCGGAACGGTAATAGTGCCCCTCATCGCTGGGAATGAGCTCTATGACGAGGTTGAGCTGCCGAAATCTAGCTCCATTTTCATCAGTGAAGGCATTCGTTATGTCATTTCTAACGTTAAACTCACCGTCTGACTTATTAACTCCCTCCTTAGGGGTCATTCCGCCATCAAATGAAAACCTGTCGACTTTTTTAGACATGCATGTAATCGATGAAGACTCAATGCGCTGCTTCTTCAGAGAGTCCATTTACATCTCCAATCGGAAGAGATTCTCATCAACCAAAGGATCAGAATCCCTA
>DBGFLF010000076.1:0-3023 GCA_048528725.1 Collinsella sp. | reverse complement strand
AAAAAGCAGGACAAGATTAAAAAGGCCGAGTCCTCGGACGGTACCAAGCACCTACGCGATAAAGACGAGCTGTACGAGGTCTACGACGACTCGGGCATTGTGACCATGTACCTGACGGTCTCGCGCGGCAACAGCTCCGAGAACACCGACCACAGCTGGGCCGAGATCAACACGTACTCGGTGTATGACTATGCCGACATGGGCGTGACGCGCTATCAGGTTATGGGCCTGCTGCAGCCGGGCGACGAAGACGGCCCGGTGGCCGGCGAGGTTGGCTATGGCGAGGAAGCGCCCAATGCCACCGTGCAGGTGCGCGGCCAGACATCGAGCAATAACTCGCAAAAGAATTACAAGGTGGAGCTCAAAAAGGGCAAGGGTACCTGGCGCCAACAGCGCGCGATTGCGCTCAACAAGCACATGGGCGAGGGTATGCGTTTTCGCAACAAGATGGCCTACGACCTTATCCGTGGGATTCCCCAGATGATGGGCCTGCGCACGCAGTTTGTGCATCTGTGGGTGTGCGACCAGACCGAAAAGTCCAACGATATCTTTGAGGACTACGGCCTGTTTACGCAGGTGGAGCAGCTCAACAAGACGGCGCTTAAGGCGCACGGCTTGGATAAGAACGGGCACCTGTACAAGGTGAACAGCTTCGATTTCCATCGCTACGAGGACACCATTAAGCTTGCCGACGATCCTGACTACAACCAGGCAAGCTTTGAGGGCATGCTCGAGATTAAGGGCGATACGGACCACACCAAGCTCATCGAGATGCTCGATGCGCTCAACGACGAATCGCAAAAGATCGACGACGTGCTCGACACCTACTTTGATACCGAGAACCTGGTCTATTGGATGACGTTTCAGATCCTTACGGGCAACTGCGATACGCAGAACCGTAACTGTTATCTGTACAGCCCGCTTAACTCCAAGGTCTGGTATATCCTGGATTGGGATAACGACGGTATGCTGCGCAAGCTGGAGCTTTCTCTTGCCGGGTTCTCGGACTATGCGAGCTGGGAGCGCGGCGTAAGCAACTACTGGGGCAACGTGCTATTCAATCGTGCGCTGCGCAGTAAATCGTTCCGCAGTGAGCTCGACCGCGCCGTAAAGGACCTGCGCTCGTATATGACCGAGGCACGCCTGGCCAAGATGATTAAACATTATCGTGAGGTTACCGAATCGCTGGTCTTTGCTTTGCCCGATATCGACAACCTGCCTGTCACCAAGGACGAATACGAGCAGATTGCCGCGGCGATTCCCTCCGAGATCGAGGAGAACTATAAGAGCTTTCGCGAGAGCTATAAAAAGCCCATGCCGTTCTACATTGGCGTGCCGCAGATCGATAACGGTAAGCTGCGCATTAACTGGGATGCGTCCTACGACTTTGAGGCGCGCGGCATTCGCTATACCGTGGAGCTGGCGCGCGACTATGCCATCAAGGACGTGTTTTTTAAGGCCGAGGACGTGCTACTGCCCGAGGTGACCTGCGATGCGCCCGATACCGGCCAGTATTTTGTGCGCGTGCGCGCCACCAACTCAGACGGCTATATACAAGATGCGTTTGACTACTATGTGACCGACGACGGCAAGCACTACGGCATGAAGTGTTTTTACGTGCAAGACGGCGGTAAGGTCGTGGAGGACACGTATGAGGAGGGCTAGCGCGCTGCTTGAGCGCTTAGCGGCTCCGCCTGTGCGCGCCACGCAGGAGCGCTATCGCCACGAGCTCAAATATCTCATTAACGAGGGCGAGCACGCCGCGCTTGCCTGCCGCATGGCGCCGGTGTTTAAGCTGGACAAGCATGCGCGGGCGGGTGGCTACACCATTCGCAGCCTGTACTTTGACGACTACTGCAACTCGGCCTACGAGGAAAAAGACGCCGGTATTCTCATGCGCAAAAAGTATCGCGTGCGCATTTATAACGGCAGCGACAAGGTGATTAAGCTCGAGCGCAAAAAGAAGTACGGCAGCTGGATCTACAAGGAGGACGCGTCGCTCACGCGTGGCGAGTTTGAGCAGATTCTGGCTGGCGACTACGACTTTTTGCTGAGGAGCCCCTATCCGGTCTGTCGCGAGTTCTACATCGAGTGCATCTGTAATATGATGCGCCCGCGGACCATCGTGGACTACGAGCGCGAGCCGTGGGTGATGGACGAGGGCACCGTGCGCATTACCTTTGATAGCAACGTGCGTGCGGCGGTGGGGAGCTTTGACATCTTTGACGCGACGTTGCCCGCGTTGTCCGTGTTGGAGCCCGGCAAGCTGGTGATGGAGGTCAAGTTTACCGAGTTTTGCCCGCAGCTGGTGCGCGATATGGTGCCGCCAGGTGCGGCCGAGCTTACGGCGGTCTCCAAGTACTGCCTGTGTTACGAAAAGACCGCCTACCTGCGCGGATTTAATTACTGGGAATCGGATTTTGAGAACCGAGGGGATATTTAGACCATGAGCACCAGGGACTTTTTTAAGAACTCCGTCTTGGAGGCGTTTGGTCAGGTCGACCCTGCCAAGATCGGCCTGTCGCTGCTCGTGGCGCTCGCCATGGGCATCCTGATCTATTACGTGTACAAGCGCTTTTTTACCGGCGTGGTGTATTCGCGCAGTTTTGCCGTAACGCTCGTGGGCATGTGCGTGCTCACCTGCATGGTCACGCTCGCGATCTCGACGAATGTGGTCATCTCGCTTGGTATGGTCGGTGCTCTGTCTATCGTCCGCTACCGTACGGCGGTCAAGGACCCGCTCGACCTGCTGTATCTGTTTTGGTCCATTACCACGGGCATTACGGCGGGAGCCGGTATGTATGCGCTCGTGGGGCTTACGGCGGTGGTGATCGTGGTGATGATTGCCGGCTTTGCGAGCCACCAGGACAAGGCGCGCGTGTACATGATGGTCATCCACTACACGGGTCAGACCACCGGCGACGATATCGTGCGTGCATTTGGGCGCACCAAGTTTTCCGTCAAGTCCAAGACCATGCGCGGTGACAAGGTCGAGATGGCCGTCGAGGTGTTCTCGGACGGTG
>DBGFLF010000075.1:0-2397 GCA_048528725.1 Collinsella sp. | reverse complement strand
ATGAGGTACTCGAGCTGCATGAGCTCGTCCCAGGTGCCGCCGACGCCCATCAGGAACACGGCGTCGTAGCCCTCGTCGGCGACCTTGTCGGCGAGCGCGGTCATCTTCTTGCCGGTCTCGTAGAGCGCCTTGCCGTCCTCGAGATAGCCCTCCTGGTCGAAATGCATGATCTCGATCTTCTCGGTTTCCTTCATTTGTCTCTCCTTTCTGGGGTTGTTTCCACATCCCCCATGCCAACGGGCATCAAAACCCGCTTACATTCCGTAACACTCAGCCGCTTTGGCCTTAAGCGCATTGACTGACTCTTCGTAGCCCTCTGCCTTGACCTCCATTTGCTTGGAGACGGCATCGAGATACGGGTGCACGTTCCATGACTTCAGACGCTCGGCGATCATGGCCGCAATCGTCTGGAAGAACACAAGATTGGGAATTGCGCTGAACAGCGGAGCCACCTGAGGCACCGCAACCTCGTAAGCCCTACCCTTGGGATGGGCCGTGAGCAGCACCGTTTTTGCCGTAACGTTCGATAGCGCATCGGCGATATTCGCAAGACGCTCCGACCCCTGCGGATCGTCGACGATAAACACCAGATAGCCCGGAACGATCTGAATTTCGGGACCGTGGACGAACTCCTCGCCTTCGTGATGCATGGCAGGAATCTTGATGGTCTCGCTCAGCTTGAGCGCTGCCTCCTCGGCAACACCATAGTTGGGGCCGTTGCCGACGACCATGGCGGGCATGTGCTCAGAAAGCTCGAGCATGTGATCTTGGACATATGCCTCGGCGGTCTTGCACATCACGGCATTAGCCTGGATAGCCTCGCGCAGGTCATCAAGACGCTGAGCAACGCCCTTGGCGTCAATCGTTCCGCGCGCCTGACCGCCGTAAATACCAAAGAGCACCAGGTACTCAACGAGAACCTCGACGCCCAGAGTCACAAAGTCCACCGACTCGACGCCCACACCGTAGTCAAGAACGATGTCAGCGTGTTCCTTGATGGGTGCCTCGACGTTTGCCGTGAGCGCAACTGCAGCCATATCGTGTGCGCGCATGTAATCGAGCGCCGCAATCGTATTGGTTGAATAGCCGCTCTGCGAGACGGCAATGTTAAGCGCATGCTGTGGATAGGTGTGTTCAAAATCGACGAAGGCCTCGGGCGTCACAACGGACACCTGCATCTGCAGCGCATCTTGCAGGTAATCGCGGGCGCAATCCGCAGCATGGCGCGACGAACCCGAAGCAACGATGCGCAGCGCGTCAAAAGAACCGGACTGGAAAATATCAACGAGCTGCGCTACCAGCTCAGACGAACGCTCGAGGTTCTCTCCCATACGCACATGGGCAAGCTGAACGTAATCGAGCATCTTCATCGTCTCACCTCGTAATAAATCATTAGTATTTGATACCAATCACAGTTACAGGTTACGGCTTTTTGATACCTCTTTGTCGATTAATTTATCCCCTTCGGCGAACGGTCGATTTTGAGCCATGTAAGGTTGTATATACAGCTGACCCAACGATCAAAACTGGTTAGTTTCCCAGCCGTTATTCACAAAATACCAGCTAGTACGTATAGGTGTAGCCGCCCGTATCGCCACGATTGAAGGACTTTACATACTCGATAGCCTGACCGCTCGCGTCATAGCTCACGCATTCCAAAAGCAAAACAAGATCGCCCTGTTCCAGTCCAAGGAGGCCGGCATCTCGTGCGCCCAGTGCCTCGATATCGAGCTTTTCCTGTGCCATGACTGGCTTTCGGCCCAGCATCTCATAGGTCTCGTACAAACTGAAGACCGACACGTCAATATCTTCGATGGTTGGGAACAGCAGGCAGGGAATCAGCGCCGTCTCAATCGATACGGGGCTACCGTTTATGCAGTTCAGGCGTCGAACGGAATAGAGCAGGTCGTCCTCGGCGATGCCAAACAGGTCGGCGTAATATGGCCCCGCATAACGCTTGGAACGCGCGAGAATACGGACGGACGGCTCGCCGCCCGAAGCACGGACCGATTCACGGAAACCGACCGTGCGTTCAAAAAAAGCAGGTACTTTCTGCGCCACAAAGGCACCTTTTCCCCGAACACGGCGAATCTGCCCGCGCCGAACCAGCTCATCGACAGCGCTTCGGATGGTCAAGCGTGTCGTACCAAATTCCTCGGCGAGGTCTTTTTCGGACGGAATCATGGAACCCGTGGGATATGCACCGCGCTCGATACGTTCCTCGATGCAGCGTCGAATGCGCATATAAACCGGGGTGGCATCTACTGTTTCAGCCATTGTTCACCTGCCACGCTCCTCATGCCGTTCTCTTCGCCGTTATCGGCAAAGCGGAACTTTGTGGGCAAAATCACCGATTTGCAATGCTCCACAAAACGCATGTCCTTATCAAATTCGATC
>DBGFLF010000074.1:0-2690 GCA_048528725.1 Collinsella sp. | reverse complement strand
CGAGAGCGCATCGTCGCGTATGAGCGCGCTGCCGGTAGACGGCATGGTCGTGATCATGAATCGCATGCCGGCGGACTTTGGCACCTTCGAGCCGCTACCTGGCATGCAGACGGTGCTCGTTACCATGCTGGAGCATCCACTGTGCTCGACGGTCGATAACGATCAGCTCGATTGCTCACGCCAGGTTGTCGAGTACTTGCTGGGGCAGGGACACAAGACCGTGCACTTTATCTCGTGTCCCGAGCGCTCGCTTTCGGGCATGCGGCGCGAGGAAGGCTGGCGCGAGACATTGCGCGCGCATGGCATTGAGCCACCGCGACTCGTTCGTGGCGATTGGACGGCACAGAGCGGGTATGCTGCCGGTCAGGCTCTGGCGGACGATCCGACCTGTACGGCCATTTATGCTTCCAACGACGCCATGGCCTACGGCTGCATTCGCGGACTCGAGTCACGCGGAAAGCACGTGCCCGAGGACGTGAGCGTGGTGGGTGTTGATGACAGTCTGGGCGACATCGTGCCCGATCGTCGCCTGGCCACCGTGCGCTTTGACAACAAGCGTGTCGGCATGTGGGCAGTCGATAAGATCGCCGGTGCCGAGGGCGTTGAACCCGGTGTGGAGCACATGCTGTTTCCGGGCGTACTCGTCGAGGGCGATACGGTGCGCGATTGGCGCTAGGGCACGGGCCTGTTTGGGTTTCCGCTAATTGTGTTCGATATTGTTCAGATTGGTTTAAAAACCGTTCACGGGCGAAAAGTGACCGTTCATAGCTTGAAATTACGTTTTGCGCTGTTCTTTTTTGTTTGAATGTTAATGTTTCTGCCATACAGAACGCAGCGCGTATGCCCGGACGCGATGCTCTCCATTGGTTCATATGTGAAAGGAACGCAATATGGCAACCAAAGAAGAAATCTCGATGGTTGGATTCGAGATTGTCGCATACGCAGGTGACGCCCAGACCGATCTGCTTGCAGCGCTCGATGCTGCTCGCGAGGGTGACTTTGAGAAGGCCGAGCAGCTGCACAAGGATGCCAGCGATGCGCTCATCGGTGCCCACGACACGCAGACCAAGCTGCTTTCGCAGGAGGCCGGCGGTGGCGAGATGGAGATGACCTTCATCATGGCTCACGCTCAGGACACCCTCATGACCACTATGATCCTGGAGAAGCAGGCCCGCTTTACCATCGATGCCTACAAGCGCATCGCCGAGCTCGAGGCCAAGCTCGCCTAACGAGCCCTTACAACCAAGTCCCCTTCCAAAAGCTCTGCTGCTACCCGCGGCAGGGCTTTTCCTGTTCTACTTCAAGTTGCGGTGAAATAGGGACTGAATAGGGGCCGGCGGGCACAAAACAATCCCTATTCCACCGCAACTCATCCGGAGGTAGTCATTGGGGACAGTCTTGGTGCGCTCCGTTGGTCCTCCCGTTCGATTTTTGCTCGGTGGGTATACTTCCTTTCGCATTAAACGCCGGACTGAGGAGGTATCCAAATGCCGGATAACGGGTCAATACAAAAAAGAGGCGCACACGAGATGGCTCATGGGCGTCCTGTCCAGATAACCGAGCACACGACGGTAACCGAGCTGCAGCCCAGCCTGTCCGATGTCGTGTGCGCAAACAAAAAACTGCAGATTGGCTTTATCGTTGCGCTCGTGGTACTGGCGCTGTTGTCGGGCTTTGTAGCTCGTCCGCATTTTGCCGATACCAAGACCTGGGACTCCACCATCGAGGTCATCGATCAAAAGAAGGGCAATGTTTTGGCGCTCACGACCTCGTGCGTCGCCCTATCTGCGGGTATCACCGCGCTGCCGGGCGATACGGGAACGCCGGTTGCCGAGCAGCTCGCGCAGCTTTCGGGTAACTTGGGTATCGTGCTTGCCGTGCTCTATCTTGAGAAATATCTGTTGACTATTTTGTGGTCGATTGGCTTGGGCATCTTAATCCCGTTTGCGTTGGTGCTCTTTGCGGTGTCGCTCGGCATTCACGGACGCTGGAGCACCAGCGCCGTCTTGCGCCGCGTGGCAACGCGTGTGCTGGTGGTCGCCATAATTGGCATGGCGTTGGTGCCTGCAAGCGTATGGGTGTCGCAAAAGGTCGACGAAACGTATCGCGTTAGCATCGAGGCGGCCGAGCAAAAGGCGGCCGACGCTGCGAGTGCGGCAGATAGCGACAGCTCCAAAACAAGCAAGAAAAAGACCGAGTCCACAGAGTCCAAGAACGTGCTTGAGCAGCTTGCCGACGGGGCCTCGAGCTTAGTCACGTCGGTAACCAGTGGTGCCAAGCAGATGACCGACGAGATCGTGCAGCAGGTGACCGACCTTATCGAAGGCGTCATCGTGATGATCGTGACCTCGTGCGTGATTCCATTGCTGGTGCTCGCGGCGTTTTTGTGGCTGGGACACACGCTGTTGGGGATTGATATCTCCGGTCCCGCGAACTATTTGACGGGCCGCTTTCTGAGCGCTCCGTCCAAGCACGCCAAAAAGGGCGGGCAGTCCGAGTAGCTAAAACAGCTGTATATACCGGGAAATACCGCCGAAGGGCGGCCGAGACACGTTCTCGGCCGCCCTTTTGTTAGAGGCTTTAGCCTGTGCGGGGCGCGCAGCGCGCCGCATCAGAAACCACCCGCTATGCGGGTGGGGCCAAACGGCTTTACAAAGCCGCCCCCTCGCCGGACACTTGCGATTGTTCAG
>DBGFLF010000073.1:0-4919 GCA_048528725.1 Collinsella sp. | reverse complement strand
CCTCGGAGTGCAGGCCGATGACGTTCTCGGCGTTGACCTGCTTTTTCTTTGGCTGGTTCTTCGTCTTCTTCTTTGCCACGATTTCCTCTTGAACTTCTTATGGGCCGTCGTTATCGATTTGCTGCTATTGCAGGTCCAGCTGGTCCAGGTATTCCTTGCCGTGCTCGGAGATATGGCGCTTGCGGCCCGCCTCGTCGTTGCCCAGCAACAGGTTGAACATGGTTTCCATCTTGGTGACGTCCTCGGGCTCAACCTTGATCAGGCGACGCGTCTCGGGGTTCATGGTGGTGAGCCACATCATGTCCGGGTCGTTCTCACCAAGACCCTTGGAGCGGTTGATCGAGCACTTTTGGTCGCCGATCTCCTTAAGGATGCCGTTCTTCTCGAGCTCGGTGTAGGCAAAGTAGGTCTTCTCTTTGCAGTTGATCTCGTAGAGCGGCGACTCGGCGATATACACGTAGCCCTCGTCGATAAGCGTGGGCACCAGGCGGTAGAGCATGGTGAGTACGAGCGTGCGGATGTGATAACCGTCGACGTCGGCGTCCGTACAGATGATGACCTTGTTCCAGTTGAGGTTGTCCAGGTCGAAGGCGCCAAGGTTCTTGATGCGCTTGTCTTTGATCTCCACGCCGCAGCCCAGTACGCGCATGAGGTCCATGATGATGTCGGACTTAAAGATGCGCGGATAATCCTCCTTCAGGCAGTTGAGGATCTTGCCGCGGACGGGCATGACGCCCTGGAACTCGGCATCGCGCGAGGTGCGAATGGCACCTGCTGCCGAGTCACCCTCTACGATGTAGATCTCGCGGCGGCTCTTGTCCTTGGAGCGGCAGTCGATGAACTTCTGCACGCGGTTGGCCATGTCGGTCTTCTGCTGCAGGTTGGTTTTGATACTCTGGCGCGTTTTCTCGGCGTTCTCGCGCGAACGCTTGTTGATGAGCACCTGCTCCATGATCTTGTTGGCGGCGTCTTTGTTCTCGATCAAGTAAGTCGAGAGGCGCTCCTTAAAGAAGGCCGTCATAGCCTGCTGGATAAAGCGGTTGTTGATGGCCTTCTTAGTCTGGTTTTCGTAGGACGTCTGGGTGGAGAAGCAGTTGGTCACCAGCACCAGGCAGTCCTGGACGTCCTGCCATTTGATGCCGCTCTCGTTTTTGTTGTACTTGCCCTGTTGCTTAATGTAGGCATCGATGGCGCTGGTCAGAGCGCTACGGGCAGCCTTCTCGGGTGAGCCTCCGTTCTCGAGCCATGACGAGTTGTGGTAGTACTCCTGCATCATGAAGGTGCGCGAGAAGCACATGCACGCGGTAATCTTCACGTTGTAGTCGGGCAGGTCCTCGCGGTCGCGACCTCGACGGTCGGCCTCGATAAAGAAAGGCTCGGTGAGGTAGTCGGTACCGACCTTCTCGAGCACGTAGTCTTCGATGCCCTTGGGATAGCAAAAATCCTCTTCGGAAAACTCGCCATCGTCGCCCTCGATGCGCAGGCGGAAGGTCACGTTGGCGTTGACCACGGCCTGGCGGCGCATGGTCTCGCGATACCAGTCGTGGGGAATGCTGATCGAGGTAAAGACCTCAAGATCGGGGCGCCACTTGATGGTGGTGCCGGTGCGGTTCTCGTCGCTGGGCTCAATCTCGAGTGCCTTCTTTTTGGCGCCAACGACCTTGCCCTTCTTAAAGTGCAGGGAGTACTTGTTGCCATCGCGCCAAACCGTGACGTCCATGTACTCGGAGGCGTACTGGGTCGCGCACGAGCCCAGGCCGTTGGTACCGAGCGAGAAGTCGTAGTCGCCGCCCTGGTTGTTATTGTATTTGCCGCCGGCGTAGAGCTCGCAAAAGACGAGCTCCCAGTTAAAGCGCTTCTCGGAGGGGTTCCAGTCGAGCGGGCAGCCACGGCCATTGTCCTCTACCTGGATAGAGCCATCGCGAAAGGCGGTAAGGGTGATGAGCTTGCCGTAGCCCTGGCGCGCCTCGTCAACGGCGTTGGACAAGATCTCGAAGGCGGCATGCGCGCAGCCGTCGAGCCCGTCCGAGCCAAAGATGACGGCGGGGCGCAGGCGTACGCGCTCCTCGTCCTTGAGCTGGCGGATACTGTCGTTACCATAATTTGCGGTGTTTTTTGCCATACTCGCTCTCTCGGTGCTCCTTTGCTGCGTTTAAGTCATATAGATAGTCAAGGTAGCATAGCCCAGCCCACAGACGATTCCACCCAACACGAAATCCATCGAACAATCGTTCGAACTTAGGCTGAAAAGAGCTCACTCGGACAAAACCGAGTCGGTTTTGTCCGAGTAAGTTTGAAGACGGCCGAATGTGTCTTGCTGCGTTTGCGGTTGGATACGTTGTCGAAGACGTGTCGTGCGGATTGTTGGCGAAAAGACGGCGTGCCAAGCTCGAGGCAGAACTCGACTCCACTGACGATATCTAATGCGATATGGGCTGGCTCTGGGTATCCAGAACCAGCCCATTTGATGTTCGATGAGCCGAGTCGGCGTCTCTCACAAAGGTAACTGGGAGCTAGCGAGGCCTATCCGAATTGACCTCATTGGCGGTGTCTTTTTCGAGCGCCGTGCGGCGGGCGCTGTAGGCGACGAGGCCGGCGCCTGCCGCGGCGAGTGCTGCTGCGGCTGCCGTAAGGGGAGCGTTGACATCGCCCGTGCCCGCAAGCGCGCCCGCTTTTCCGGGGCGCTTGTTATTGCCGTGATCCTTGCCGCTGCCAGAGCCACTGCCGCTACCGGAGCTGCTTCCGCCGGAGCCGCCACTGCCGTCCGCCGTCATCGGTGCATCGTGAAGCCCCGTCGTATCCGCGTTGTCGCATACGCCGACCTGAACTTCTGAGCGTTCGCATGCCGCGTCGGGCACATGAAGCTCGTACAGTACGGCACCCAGCGCCGAGTTTGCGCCCAGTCGAATTTCCTCGAGCGTTACGGGATCGAGCGCCACCAGATTACGCGCCTTCGCATACAGCGTTACACGTTTGCCCACCTCGTCGCTCCAACTCTCGGGGATGGCGAAGCTCATGCGGAACTGTGCCGTGCAACCCGGTGCCAGCACGGCGTTGCCACTGTCGGCTACCAGCGGGTGCGTTGCAAAATGTGCGCCCAGCGTCTCGAGCGTGTACTTCACGTGTGTCATGTCGTTGGCCGAAGCGTCCTCGGCAAGCTCTGGATCGTAGATCGATGCCATGCGTGCGTTCACTCCGAACCCGATGGATGCGCTGGAGAACGGCTGACTGGAGCCCTCTCGGTACAGATCGATCGTGCCGGCGGTCAGCAAGGTGTTGCCGTCGTTTCGCACCGTGACCATGAAGGATTCGCCTGCTGCTCCGGGCACCACCGCGCCCGAGGTAGCGACTGCGCCCGTCGGAGTGGCACACGCCACCAAGGGCACTTCGATGCCGTGTAGTTCTGCCTCGCTCTTCTCCGCGCTCACAATGTGCGTGGCGAGCGCGGAGAGCATGCTCCCCGACGTCAAAAATGTCGTTATCTGATCGACGGGATGGTCCAGCTCGCACATCACGAACGGCTCCGTGAACAGATCGCCTGCCAAGGTGCTGGCGAAGATGCGGAAGTGCTTGCCCATCACTGCTACCGGGTTGCCTTCTTCGTCGTAGGTTTGTCCCACCTTGCCATCGGTGTTCTCTACATAGAGCACGCACCTGCCGTTGTTGCTTACGCTAAACGATGCCGGGCCGCAGCCTGCGGCACCCACGGGCTGCGTTGCAAATACCGATGCGCCTCGCGTCCAAGTAATATGCTGCAGTTGCTCGTTGACGGTAGCCAAAAAGCCCGTGTGCTGCGGCCACGGCACCGCGTGGGGTACTGTGGCATCTGGCGACATAACGCCCCAGCCCGCAATGGACTGGCCGATCACGGCGTACGATGCACAGCCACAACCGCCTGCGGTCTCGTATGCAACGGGCACCACCATTTTGCCGTTGATATTCTCGGGCGCGCCGAGCTCGATGCTCGACGGTGCCTGCGGAAAGCGGAGAACTTGGCGGAACGTCAGGCTGTCGCCCGAAACGTCCGACCACAGGGTAAAGCACTCCAGCGCAACCTCGGCCTCGCTGCCGAGCGCCTTTTCTGCGGTGGTTCCGCGGCGGTGGAGGTAGGCGCCCGACAGGCGCCCGTTGACAAGTGTCTTGCCCACCGTGATGCGTGGGCACTGCAGGCAATGGTGGCCATCCTCCTGAAGGCGGCCGCGCGAGATGCTGCGCCACGACGTGTGCGACATCACGCGAACTCCGTCGTTGCTTATGCGCAGGCGCACAACGGACAGTATGCCGGCTGTGCTTGCCGTATCGAAAAGGGTGTTGTCGCCGTCGGGGCGCTCGCCCGAGACCAGCAGCACGTAAGCGTCCTGGTTTTCTCTTCCGTCCGTATATTCCACCACGTCGAAGTCGTAATCGTATACGCTGTCGCGCTCCACGTCGTTCTCGCCAAACCCAAGGGGAAAGTCCACGGGCGTGGGAGCGGACCACGTGCCGTTTGCCTTTGTGTGCACCACCAGGCGCGAGCGACCATTGTCGCCGTAGCGCACCGAGGCGATACGGAACAGGCATTCTACGCCGGCAATCATTGCCAGCTTCATGTGAGCTTCGCTGAGCACGCCAGCAAACAGCACGTTGTCGCTCGAGGGTTTGATGCCGCCACGCTCGTCCTCCGACACGCCGGCAGAGTTGGCGTTGGGGTCTGCAACGGCGTTCGTCGCCTGGCCGATATAGGTGTACTCGTACATCGGCGCGGCGTTTTCGTCGTTCTCTATCAGTGCGTGGACGAAATGCTCGATCTGTCCCGTGTCGTCGCTTTCTGCATCCGCCTCGAGCTCAATGCGCGTGACCGACCGGTCCCAATCGCGTACGGTAGGCGCGACATTCCTTGCAGTGGCTTTAACCTCGGCGCGCGCGAGCAGCTCGGCGTT
>DBGFLF010000072.1:0-3117 GCA_048528725.1 Collinsella sp. | reverse complement strand
GACAGTAGCTCGAGCAGTGCGTACGTAAACGACGTGATACCGCGCACGCATACGGCGCGGGTGCACGCCGGCAGGCTATCGGCCAGGACACCGGCCATAATGTCGGCTGCCTCGCAGGGCTCGACCATATCTCGACGGTCCAAACCGTCCGCATATGCGCGCAAAAGCTCGAACACACGAGCCTCGGCATCGCTTTTTGGCTCAGGCTGGCAATTGTTTCCACGGCATCGCTCGGCCGTCGTCCCCGCCACACCCGGCAGCACGTCGCGGGCCATGCGCGCGAGCATGCGCACCGTGCCCTGACTGCGCGAAAGCGGCTGCAAATCGGCATCGTCGAGACGCGTTACCATGTCCGAAAACAGCATCTGGCGTTGCAGGTTGTCCACGAAACCGCGCCCGTCGCCCAAAAGCTCCCAAAGCGAGCGAAGCCACGATGTAGGCGTCTTGTAGTCGATACCTAGTGAAACCCCGGCTTCCGCCGCATCATGACGGCACAGGTCGAGCTCGGCAAACGTAGGCGCCAGCAGCACGGCACGTCCGTGGCGGGCAATAAGGTCGGCAAGCAACGCCGACTCGGCATCGCTCAAATCCGTGCCGGCATTGGTGGTATAGATTCGAACAGGCATGGTCCTCCGCTCAAACTGTTCGCAATAATCAATGTATCCATCCTACCCGCCCAAGCGGACAGATTTGCCCCACGCCAACAGATTTCCTCCGTCCCCAGGGGATCAAAAAACCGCCCCCCGGAGGAGCGGTTTTGCACAATTCGTTTTTGGCGCGGCCTACTCGCCATCCTCCAGTTTAATGAGAATCTTACGGTAGCCACCGTACTCGCCGTTGAGTGCCTTGGACACACGGCTCACCGTGGTGGACGAAGCGCCGGTACGCGCCTGAACCTCAACATAGGGCTCGCCCTCGTCCAGGTAACGCGCGACTTGCAAACGCTGCGATAGATCGCAAATCTCACGCGGCGTGCAGATATCGGTCAAAAACGCTTGGATATCTTTCTCGTCGTCCAAAAGGCTAAATGCGTGGACCAGCTGCTTGACATCAGGCTTGTCAAACATGTTCTCGATATTCATCGATCACCGCCAAACCCGCCAAAAGGCATCGAAGTTGATACTGACATCGGGCATCGTTCACCCGTAATATGCAATAGGGCAACGCCTGTGGCTTTTGCCCGTAGCAGTGTAGCACACCACCAAACTAAAGCGACAAGACTCTCTGCCAGCGGCGCGTTTTCTAGGACGAACGCCGTTTTGAAACCGAATACGCACGCAAGCTCCACGAATATCTGAGACAATGGGCGCCCAAACAGGGCCGTGCCCCGCACCCATCCAAGTTGCAAAGGCATGCGCCCCTCACGCTCCCTCACCACGCCATGCGCAAGAAAGGATTCACACCATGCGCTTTTTGCTCAACTGGCTTTTGACCTCAATCGCCATCGCGATCGCAACGTTTCTCGTCCCCGGCATTCAGCCCTTCGGCATGGCAGACGCCTGGGTCTGCTTTGCCTTCGTGGGACTGTTCCTCAACATCGTCGACTCGCTCGTCAAGCCGTTCCTGACGGTCATCTCACTGCCGCTCACTATTATCACGCTTGGTATTTTTCAGCTCGTAGTCAACAGCTTTATGCTCGAGCTGGCCAGCTACCTGTCGGTCAATCTGCTGGGCGCGGGTATCTCCATTGCCAGCTTTGGATCGGCCTTTATGGGCAGCATCCTGGTATCCATCATGCGCAGCATTCTCGACAGCGTCGCCAGGAACTAAAGCGACCGGATACGGACCGCCACAACACGCCAAAACGAAGGCCGCCCATCGCAACGATGGGCGGCCTTGTCATTTGCCAAGCCTCAGAGGGCAAGATGATCTACCATTTCTACCCCGTCCCCAAATGGCAGGTGGGACTAGATGACGTAATCGTAGCCCTCGTTGGGGGCGACGAGCGCATCGAGCGTCACGCCATCGAGGTAGTCGTTGATGAGCTTGTCCAGGTTCTTCCACACGTCGAGCGTGGGGCACTCATCCGAACGCGAACAGCCCTTGCAGTCGCCGTCCAGGCATGCGACCGGCGCCAGGCTGCCCTCGGTCAGGCGCAAGATCTCGCCCACCGTATACTGCTCGGGCGGACGCGTGAGCACATAGCCGCCGCCTTTGCCGCGCATGCCCGAGAGCATATTGGCGCGGACGAGCGTAGCCAAGATGTTCTCCAGATATTTCTCGGAAATCCCCTGGCGTGCCGCGATCTCTTTGAGGGGAATGCGGCCTGCCGCCTGGTGCTCGGCCAGGTCGACCATAACGCGCAGGGCATATCTGCCCTTTGTGGAAACCAACATATATATAGCTGCCTTTCGGTCTTTTAATTCGTAGCAATTCTAGCCGAAAAACTGGTTTTGAAAATACCTATTCCCGTCAAGCTGGTTAATCGACTCGTAATAATCTTCTATTTCCTATTGCGTTACTAGGCTTTACTGTCTACTATGCTTTCCAACAGCAAAACGAACAACCTATAAGGTTTGTGGGTTTCGCTGCTACACACACCGTAAAACCACACGGTATCCAGTCATTTGAACACTTTGGAGGTTCACCATGAGCAATGTTTACACGTCCATCGATCAGCTTATCGGCCACACTCCGCTTCTGGAGCTCACTCACTTTGAGGCCGATGAGGACCTCAAGGCCCGCGTACTCGTCAAGCTGGAATACTTCAACCCCGCCGGCTCCGTCAAAGACCGCGTCGCCAAGAACATGATCGACGAGGCCGAGAAGGCCGGCAAGCTCGTGCGCGGCGGCGACTACACCATCATCGAGCCCACGAGTGGCAACACCGGCGTCGGCATCGCCTCGGTGGCGGCGGCTCGCGGCTACAAGGTGATCATCACCATGCCCGAGACCATGTCCGTCGAGCGCCGCAAGCTGATGCAGGCATATGGCGCGCAGCTCGTGCTCACCGACGGCTCCAAGGGCATGAAGGGCGCCATCGCCAAGGCCGAGGAGCTGCAGAAGGAGACGCCCAACAGCATTATCGCCGGCCAGTTCGTGAACCCCGCCAACCCCGCCATCCACAAGGCCACGACCGGCCCCGAGATCTGGGATGACACCGACGGCAAGGTCGAC
>DBGFLF010000071.1:0-5818 GCA_048528725.1 Collinsella sp. | reverse complement strand
GTCGCCCTGGGCATAGCTTGGGGTGTCGTCAACCCGCTCCACAACACCATCGTGCAAACGACGGCGCCGCTCGAGCAACTCGGCCGTGTGAGCTCGGTCATGGGCTTTGGCAATATGTTTGCCGGCGTGGCCCCTCTGGCGGTTGCACCGTGGCTGGCGGCAACATTTGGCGTACAACGGACACTCGTGGGGGCAGGCATGGTCGTGACGGCGGTTCCCACGGCGCTGCTGCTGTTTGGACGCCGGCATTTGGATCGTGCCGCAAAGCAGTAAAAACCATCACAACATTCGATGAAAATCGCGATTGTGCCGAAAAACGTCGAATGTTGTGATGGTTTGGCCCGCAAGCGTCGCAACCACCACAAAGGGGCCAGGTACCTTTGTGGTGGTTTTTGCTTTGACAGGCAGCATCCGCGCCTTGGTATACCATGTACGCCGTTCACGAATACACTCCACACCGCCGCACAACCCAGAAAGGCCCCCATGGACACCACCTTCAGCCACATCAAAGCCGTGTTCTGCGATATCGACGGCACGCTGCTCACGAGCCAGCACACGGTGTCCCCGCGCACCGTGGCGGCGATCCGCGCCCTGCGCGAGCGCGGCGTGCTCTTTGGCCTGTGCACCGGGCGCGACGCCCACGCGACCGAGGCCATGTACGAGCTCTGGGGCATCGAAGGCCTGGTGGACGTGCTCGTGGGCTGCGGTGGCGCCGAGGTCATCGACCGCGCGCACGACATCAACGAGCTGAGCTATCCGCTGCCGGGCGAGACCATCGCGCGCATCTGCAAGCACATGGCGGACCTTCCGGCAACGCCCGTCTGCCCCCGAGACGGCGTGTTCTACGTGCCCGAGAGCAACGCGTGCGTCGAGCACCTGTCGCGTGTCGACGGCGTGCCCTACAAGGTGGTCGACTTTGCCGAGTTTTTGCGCGAGCCGCAGACCAAGGTGATGTTTACCATGGCGCCCGAGGTAATGCCGCGGGTGATTGAGCGAGCGTCGACGTTTGCCGATGACACTGTTAAGGCGGCGGCTCTGCAAACCACGCAGCGGCTCTACGAGTTCATGGATCCGCGCGTGTCCAAGACGCGCGGCCTTGTGCGCGTGGCGGAGCTCAACGACATGGAGCTCCAGGACATCTGCGTGTTTGGCGATGCGGACAACGACACCTGCATGGTGGTCGACGCCGGCGTGGGCGTGGCCATGGCAAATGGTAGCGATGCCACCCGTGCCGCCGCCGATTTTGTAACCGCCAGCAACGACAAAGACGGCATCGCGATCTTTATCGAGGAGCATCTGCTGTAGCGCAGGGGAGAACCACCACAAAGGGAGCAGGCACCTTTGTGGTGGCCTCAGGCGATTTGGGCGAATTGATACCGAAAATCTGCGCGAAAATTCAGATATGGTTGTCTGAACATTACGCTTCTAACTACCGATGGGCTAAAGATATTCCCATCAATTTGGTAGTCTATTCCTCCCGGTTAATGACCTACCATTCGCGGTCGATTTTCGACCGTTCACAGGATGCTTGCTCTTGAGCAAAATGTTGTGCAAATAAATAAAATGCTATTAAAAAACTGATAACTAGCTTAATTACCAGCAGAAATAGATATTTCATAGCGAATAAACGAAGGTAAATCCGAGCAAATGTCAAGGGAATTGAGAACTGGCTACAAAAATGTCGGTTTTGTTGCTCGGATGTTTAAACAATAGTTACAATAGTATTACTAAGCGTGCGCAATTACAGGTTGCGCAGATACGTTTGATAGTGAAAGAGCAAGATCGCGGTCTCTTGGGGAGGAGACATCGATGAAAGCGAATTCAGAAAAAACTAAGCAGAGTAAAAAAGCGACGCGCCGCGTACTGGCAGGCGTTTTGTGCGGAGCCTCCGTGTTGAGCCTGGTACTGTCGCTCGTCATGCCCCCGATCTCGCAGGCCATTGCCAACGACGCCCAGACGGTTTTTACCGATAAAACTGTAATGGGGGGGGGGTTCCTCAAGTGAGTCTACTGATGTAGACAACACTACCAACGGGGATACCGAAAACCAGAATAGTGACGACGCCGAGGGCGACGAGACTGGCGACGATGCCCAACTTGAGGGACAGTCCGAGGAAGAACAGCAGAACGAGGACACAACGACTTCGGATGGTGAAGCCGTTGCTGCGGTTGCGGAAAACGAGCAAACTAAAGCGGCTGCCGGGGAAATAACTAGCACAGAAGAACTTCGCAGTAAACTTGAGGGTGTTCAGGAGGGTAAGTCCGCCAGTTTCATGCTGATGCAGAACATCGAGTACAACGGCGAGATTTTTCTCAGGAATAGCGGAAGCAATATCACCCTTAATCTTAATGGCTTCAAAATAAAGCACTCGGGCGAAAACCAGAACAAGCCGCTTTTCAGTGTGAGTAATGGTGCCGAGTTTACAATTACGGATAATTCTAATCAGGCTGGTGATGGGCCCTTACCAAGCGTGGTGCTGGATGATCAAGGCCAGAAGTTCATTCCCGATTATTATGGCAAAAATGGCAAGGTCGGCTATGACAACGACATCCCGAACAAGCTCACCTATTGCGTAACCACGTCGTCCGTTAACGGTACGGGTACGGGCACGACGGAAACGCTTAAAACATATGAGGTCAACATCAAGGGTGCAATTGTCTCAACTGCGCCCAAGGATTCCGCATCGAAGCTCATTAACGTCTATGAGGGCGGCAAGTTTAACCTTCAGGGCGGTACGCTTACGCAGAAAGAGGGCTGCAATGTCGGCAGTCTCATCTATGCCGAGAACGGCTCGACCGTCAATATGAGCGGTGGCTACGTTTGCGGTGCTTCCTCTAAGAGCCAAGGCGCGGGCATTATGGTTAATGCGAATGGCAATGCTTCGACCCTTAATCTGACCGGTGGTGTTATCGCTGCAAACTACGCCCCCCAGGGCGCCGGCGTGTACTCGGCTTACTCGAACGTTTCTATTTCTGAAAACGCTGTCATTTCGGGCAACGCGACATTCAATGGGGCAAACGATCAGGCTGGCTATGGCGGCGGTATTATGGCCGTAGGCGGAAGCGTTGCTGTTTCCGGCGGTTACATCACGAATAATAGAATGGCTAAATTCTGCGGCGAAGATGGCAGCGGTAACCACGGTGGCGCTGGGCTTGCTGCCAATAACGGCGCCCATGTCACCATTTCCGGTGGCCAGATTACTGGCAATTATTCTGAAGAAGCCGGTGGCGGCGTTTACGTTACCGATCAAGGGCGAAGCGGTTCTCGCAAGGATATGGCATGGCTCAACATTACGGGAGGAATTATTGCCTCTAACGTGAGCTACCGATCTGAAGGTGCCGGCATCCGAGTGGGCCAGATGGTTGACGCGATGATTGGCGACACTCCAGACAACAACGACACTCCAGGCAGCAAAGTCTACATCACTAACAACCGCTGCATGTCTCGCTTTGACTGGGGCGGAGGCGGCATCTTCGTCCAGGGCGATTCGAATACCGCGTCTAACGCAGGCAGGCTGTCTGTATACAACTCGTATATAAGCAGCAATACCGCTGGCGGCTATGGCGGTGGCGTTGCAGTCTGCCCGACGGGCAAGACGTTGGTAACGAACACTAAGGGCACGGCAATCTTTGGTAATTCGTCTGCCAGAGATGAGACGGGTTGGAAAAATGATTACAATACAGAGCATAATTCCGGTAATAACGATACGCCCCATCTTTCAGGTGGTGGTATTGGTGATACTAATAAGACTGAAGATAGAGAGGCATACGGTTCGTCCACGTTCCGCGAGTCCGGTCATGCCGATTTCTTCCTCGCAGCGCGGGATCACACAACGCCGGTCGCAGTGGTAAGCGGCAAGATGCTTGGCAATATAGACGCCAAGTATTCGGGAAGCATTGAGCTAACGAATCGCATCACCATCCCCGCCAACGGTGTTGCTCAGGTAAAAAATAGCATTGGTCTGACTTCGGGTGTTAGTGCCACGGATGAAACGACGACTGAACCAGCACGGAAAAAAGCGACAACCTTCATCACGGGCAACTATTCCTGGGACCATGGTGGCGGCATCATGTCGAACGGCGACCTGTACTTGGGCGTTCCTGCGGATACGTACGTCTATCCGAGCCTTAAGCTTAAGGCGACTAAGGCACTGAATAATAAGCAAACCGGAAAAGAAGAAACGCTCACCAAAGATCAGTTCTCCTTCGCGGTATATCGCAAGGATTCGGCTACTGCGACAGCGCCTTCTTGGAACAATGATGGGTTCAACAATGGTGGCTGCACCTTGGTTGGGTCTGCCAAGAATGACGCTAACGGCAACATCACGTTTGACCTTGGTGAGCAGTTCATCGAGAAGACTGCTGAGACTGACAAGATTACATACTACTTGGTCGAAGATGCTGGCGAGGACTCCGACATCACGTACGACCCTGCTGTGTACGAAATTGTGGTGACGTTCGAGGATCGTACGACTGTACTCATGTCTGTTCCGACACAGAATAATCCGAATGAAACTAAAGAACTCAAAGTCCATAACTACACGATTAAGAGCATGAACGTAATTAAGCACTCCGGTAATTCAAACAGTACGCCGGACAATGTGCAGCCAGATGAAGATGGTTACTATTCAATTGGCTGCTCCGATGATTCTAAGACTTTCACCAACACGTACACTCCGTACACCTCCAGCGGCTCCTGGACTCCTAAGGCGACTAAGGTCGTTAAGGGTGGCGAGATGAAGGAGTTTACGCTCGAGTTTGCGGATAACGAGAGCTTCACTGGCGCTAAGACGGTCAAGACGACGGCCGGCGGTGACAAGTCCCAGCCCCTGAGCTTCGACGAGATCGACTACAAACTCAGCCAGCTCGACAAAGGCACGGACCCCACCGGTCGCGGCGCTTCCAAGACCTTCACGTACTATGTGCACGAGAAGGATGAAAGTACGACCTATCCGCACTACAAGTTCGATAAGTCGGTCTATAAGTTCACGGTTGTTGCAACGGATAATTCAAAAGGAACCATCGACTGTAAGGTGACCTACAGGAAGGGAATCGTCGGTTCCGATGGCAAGTGGGAAGGCACCGATTCTGCCGACCATGACCTCACCACCTCCACCCCTACCTTCACCAACACCTACTCCACCTCTTTGCCCCTTTCTGGTATGTCGGGCGTCACTCTGACGTACCTTGCCGGCGCGGCGGTGCTTTGCGCTGCTGCGGCCTGGATGCACATTCGTCGCAAGGCGAATGCGAAGGGAGGTAAGCGTCATGAATAAGAAAGTTTGCTCCTTCCCGATCTTGTTTGCGCTGCTTACCCTCCTGATCGGCACCTGTGCGGTTGTGTTCCCCGCTTCCGCGCAGGCCGCGCCGACCTCGACCGGTTCCATCACGGTGAGCGGCACCGTGGCGAGCAGCTACGACGCCTACCAGATCTTTAGCGCCAACGTCGTCGACGGCGACAGCGACGCTAAGATCGCCACCGACCTCGCCTGGGCAAGCGACGCCGTGCGCGACTCCGCGCTGCCTGTGCTGCACAGCGCCGGCATGCCCAATTCCCAGACCACCGCGCAGGAAGCTGCCGAGTGGCTCAACACCGATTCCCACCTTACGAGCGCGCTGAGCGCACAGCTCGCTCGTTCCCTCCAGAGCTCTGGCGCCAGGCCTGCGACCCTTAACGCGGGCACGACGGCCGAGCTGCCCTGTGGCTACTGGCTCATCGTCGCCGACGACGACGCCATTTCCCAGAACGAAGCCGGCACCGCGCCGATCATGGCGCTGGTTGGCGGCAGCGCCGTCACCGTCAAGCCCAAGGCCGCGAC
>DBGFLF010000070.1:0-8376 GCA_048528725.1 Collinsella sp. | reverse complement strand
CGCCATTGACCGTCCTCAATTACGTCATAGCACTCGTCCGGGCCCTGTAAAAATGCAAACGTCGCCACCACGCGGCCATCGACTTCGCACACATAGCTGCCACCGGCGGCGATATCGGCAGCCAGCTGCTCGGCAGAAGGCGTGCCCTCGGGCCATTGCGTGGCGTTGCCATGCGCGCGCATAAAGGCGCGGGCAGCGTCGTAGATAGCCATGACGACGGGAATGTCGGTATCGAGGGTTTTTCTGATCATCACGCGGCGGCCTCACGTTTATTGGTATCACTTTGATTGAGCAATGATACCAGCGTTTGAAGAGGGGCGCGAAGCAGATGGGAAGCAAAAAGCGAGCCGCCTGGTCAAAGGCCAAAAGCGAGTTTTTGGGCGCTGCCACCGGCGGCGATATGAGCGACCTGTTTGCGCGCGAAGACGAGCGCCGCGACGCACTAGACGCCGAGCGCGATGAAGCCTGGCGCTACAAGTCGTGCGAGCGCAAAAACCGTTACGACACGCGCGCCGAGGCCGAGGCAGTCATGGCCGACTGCGAAAACCGCGGACGGCGCGGTTTGGCCTGCTACAAATGCGAATACTGCGGCGGATGGCATCTGACGTCGCACCCCTGGAAATAGGCCACGCATCGGCACGGCGCTGGCGGAGTGCCAGCCATCGCACGCAAGCTACGGGCGCGGCGGCACCAAAACATCATAGCGAACGGCCTTGCCCGCAAGCTGATAGCTCGGCTTAACGCCGGCAAGCAGTGGTCCCTTCGCCGGCCGTTTGATAACGACCTTGCGCGGGTGCACAGCAAGCGCGGCTTCGACCAGCGTCTTCTCATCGGCACACGGCTGTTCCAGATGATGCAAGAGTTGGAACTTCTTTTTAACCGCCGCGCTCTTGGTGCGTCCGGGAAACATGGGGTCCAGATACACCACGTCAGGAGCGGTGAGCTCGCCCTGCCCGATCAGCTCAGCTGTATGGCGAAGGCCGGCAATGCTATCCTCGCCCGCATGTAAGCGCATGCGCGACACGGCAGCCACAAGCGCCGGATCATCTGCCGCGCGATCCAGGGCATCCTTGAGGAGCGCCGCGATCACGCAATCCTGCTCATACAGATCGACGGTAAAGCCCGCGGCCGCCAGCAGCAGCGAATCCTCGCCAAAGCCTGCCGTGGCGTCAATCGCCCATGGGCGCTCGATGCCTTTTGTGCGCGCAGCCTTTACCAGCAGCTCTTGCTGCAGACGGCCCTGCTTGAGCCGCGGAAGCATGCGGCCAAAATCGGCACGCAGCTCCATCGTGCCGTCGGTGAGCGTGAGGCCCTCGGACTTCCCGGTCAGCTCAAGCCCCGCGGCCCGAGCAACAGCAATAGGATCGGCAACGCCCATGGGCACTCCTTAGCATGTAAAACGAATACGTGGGGCGCCGTTCATGTCGGCACCCAACCGTCCGCTATTGTCCCACATGCGACATGGCCCACAGCATCCCAATGCAAAGCACCGCCATCAATCCCGTGCACACGGCAGCGATCACAGAATCACCCATGCGCCTTCCCAACGACCGCGGCCCACGCACTTGCCCTGTTCCGTACATCATGGCTCCTCCTTGAGACCAGCTCCTTGTTACGGCCTCATCATCTCAGTGCCGCACATGAGCTGCCATCGATTTGGCTTACGTCCAGCTTTCCTTTTTGAAAGGTTGGGTTGGGCTGCGCGGGCTCAAGGCGCTTTCAGGCGCATGCATCGCCGCGTTGAACTACAATGTGCTTCACCATATGTGCAGCACATGAGGTGCGCCAGGTTGGCGTACTCGTATCGAAAGGACCAGCCATGAGCTCCGCTCGCAAGACTCTCAAAATCCTTGCCCTCGTCTACTTTGTTTTGGGCATCGCCAGCCTCGTCATCGCCGGCGTCGGTATCGCCAGTGGCAACCTCGATTCCACGTACGGGTCGAACGCCATGCTCGCCGCGGTCGTGCTGGTCGCCAAGGGCCTCATCAATCTCGCCGCAGGTGTTGCGGGCATCAAGGGCGCCAACAAGCCTTCGCAGGTGGATGCTGCGTTTAAGCTCGGCATCGTTGCCGCAATCGCCACGATTGCGCAGGCCGCGCTCACGCTTCCCGCGCTCGGCGGCAGCTCCGTCAATATCGTCGCCTTTGTCATCGTGGTGTACGACCTGTTCTTTGTTCAGCAGGCACACGCCGTTAAGACCGAGAACAAGGACCGCCTGTAAGCGCTCGCTTCTCATAACTTCTGCAGCCAAGCAACTAAAAAGGGCCGATCGCGCATCTCCGCGGTCGGCCCTTTACGTTTGCCCAGATAAAACCTGCCAAAACAAGCCTGTCCCTTTTTGGCAGGTTGTTAGCTGTGGCGGTACTCGGCGATGATGAAGTCGATGTCGGTCTGAAGGGTATCCAGGTTTGCCAAGCGCTCTTTGTCGGCAGGGCGCGTGCGGTAGTAGTACGGCGTCATCTGGAACACCGCCTCGATGTCGGCCTGGGTCTGGAGCGTAATATTCGCAGATACCCGCTGCGTTCCGACCAACTCGAGCTCGGTGGTCTTCGGCAGCTTCTCGTCGTTAAGGTACGGCGTATCGTAGAGCACTTCCTTAAGCCCAAACAGATGACGGGCACCCGGCACCACGGTGTAGAGCGAGCCCTCCGGCGCCAGCACGCGGGCAAACTCGCGCTCGTTAAAGGGAGCGAAGAGCTCGGTCACCATATCGAAGGCGCCATCGGCCACAGGGATGTCCTTCATGTTGGCTACGAAATAGGTCGCATCGTCGCGCTTGGCGGCAAGGCGCACCATCTCTTTGCCCAGGTCGAAACCGTAAGCATCCACGCCCGGCACCGCGCCCATGGCGCTGGTGTAATAGCCCTCGCCGCAGCAAATATCGAGCAGCGTCATGGGACCGCTCGTAGACGCAGCACGCCCAGACACCTGCTTGCGCACCAGCTCGACCATCGCATCGCGCAACGGCGCGTAGTATCCACGGTTCAGAAAGTCACGACGGCTGCGCGCCTGTGACTTGGGATCGCCCATGGAGTCGCCGCTCTTGGACGAGCGCAATAGATATAGATAGCCCTCGCGCGCACGGTCAAACCGGTGTCCGCCCGCGCATGCAGCACCGCGTTCGTCATCCACCAGCGGCTCATGGCAAACGGGACACAACAACATGGCAACTCCTTAGCGCGAACAACACAACGCCCACCATTGTCGCACGCCTTCCCAACCTAGTCATAGAAGAGACAAGGAGTGTCCCCAACTGCCGGCAGAAAAGGAACGTCCCCAAGTGCCGACTGAATGCATTAGGAGTATCATCATCTGCGCAAATAAGCACGAAAGAGCATGTTAGAGATTGAGAGCGTATGGCTGACACCGTATCTAAGCACATTGACATGACCACCGGATCGCTGTGGCGCAATGTTCCCCTGTTCGCCTTCCCTGTGGCCGCCACGAGCATCTTGGAGCAACTGTCGAACCTCATCGCCACGGTCATCATCGGTAACTTCTCGGGCGACCAGGGAACCCTCGCCATGGCGGCGGTCGGCTCCAATGTTCCGCTTACCAGTCTTATGCTCAACCTGTTTATTGGCATGTCGCTTGGCTCCAACGTGGTCATCGCCAACGCTATCGGCCGCAACGATCAGAACATGGTCAAACGCGCCGTCCACACCTCGATTCTTATGGCACTTGTGGGCTTTGTCGTCATCGCACTGGGCGAGATCTTTGCCGAGCCCATGCTCGCCGCGCTCAACGTTCCCGCCGAAACCATGCCGCTCGCTTCGCTCTACCTACGCGTCTTTTTGCTCAGCATGCCCTCGATCTTGCTTTACAACTTTGAGGCCGCGATCTTCCGCTCCGTCGGCATCACCCGCATGCCGCTGCAGGCGCTTGCCGTGTCCACCGTCCTCAACATTGGCCTGGACCTCATCTTTGTCCCCGTACTCCACTGGGGCGTCGCGGGCGTCGCCATCGCCACCGCCATCGCCTACACCGTCAGCGCCGCTACGCTCTTTATCCGCCTGCTCAAGACCGACTCCGTCGTCCGCGTCACCCCGCGCGACCTGGCTATCGACCCCGTCGCCCTCAAGCGCATCGTCAAGATCGGCCTGCCCGCCGGCATCCAGAGCGCCGTCTTTGCCGTCGCCAACATCATCATCCAGTCTGCTATCAACAGCCTGGGCACCGAGGTCATGGCGGCATCGAGCGCCGCTATGAGCTTGGAGTACGTATGCTACAACCTGCTCAACAGCTTTAGCCAGGCTTGCACCACCTTTGTGGGACAAAACCACGGTGCCCGCCAGATCGACCGCTGCACCAAAACGCTCAAGGTCTGCCTGGTCGAAGGCGGTATCGTTGCACTCACCACGATCATCGTTATTGTCGGCCTGGGGCGCGAGATCTTGTCGCTGTTCAACAGCGATCCCAACATCGTCTCGATCGGCTATATCCGCGTGTGTTCGATCTTCCCGGCGTACGCCTTTAGCATGTTCTACGAAAACATGTCCGGCTACCTACGCGGCTTTGGTATCTCGCTCACGCCCGCCCTCATCACCATGATCTGCGTCTGCGGCATCCGCTTCTATTGGGTGTTCTGCGTGTTCCCGCACTTCCGCACCTTTGCGAACATCATGATGGTCTACCCCATCAGCCTGGGCACCACGGCGTTCTTTATGGTCGTGGCGGTACTACTTTGCCACCCGGCACGCACCTATCGCGCCACCCAAGCCAAAGCGACAGCCCGCTAAACACCGTACTCAACGCCACGCCAGTCATTAATTGACAATATGCGAGCTCATATAGTCGATAAAGCGCCTCGTGGCGATAGGCATGGTATCCCAGCTGCGCCAAGCTGCCACTACGTCGCGCGAGGGAGCATGCACGATGGGTCGCACACGAATATCGGCTCGCATGCCCTCCACAGTACGACGGTAGAGCATGCTCACGCCTAGGCCCTCCTCCACCATCGCCATGATGGTGTAGTCGTCAGTCACCTCACTCGTCACGTGCGGCGACAGCCCATGTGTCGCAAATGCATCGAGCACCAGGCTCTGTTCGCCCTCATCCAGCAGCACAAAGGGCTCGGACGCCAGGTCGGCGAGCGTCACCTTTTCCTTTGCCGCCAGCGGATGCGCAGCCGGCAGCAGCGCCACCAACTCGTCGTGATAGACCACACGCTTCTCGAGGCCTGCGGTAAACCCGCGCGCCGTAAAGCAAAAATCCACCACGCCGTCGTGCACCCACTGAGCGTTGCGCGTGTAATCGCCCTGCTTGAGGGTAAAGCGTACGCCCGGGTGCAGCGTACCAAAGTCGCGGATCACACGCGGCAGCACGGTACGGCTCACGTTGGTAAACGTCGCGATGCGAATATCGGTCGACGAAAGCCCCAGCAGCTCCTGGCGCTTGCCCTCGAGCTCGGCCTCGGCGGTCACAATCTGGCGCAGGTACGGCAGATACTGCTTGCCATCGCGCGTAAGCGAAACGCCCTGCTTTCCGCGCTCGATAAGCGTGGTGCCCAGCTCGCGCTCGAGCGCCTTGACGGCCTGGCTCACCGCACTTTGCGTATAGCCCAACTCGTCCGCCGCGCCCTTAAGACTGCCGCGATCGACCACCATACAAACAATCTGATACCGCGATGCCATCGTGCCTCCACATCAATGCAGCCGTAAAACGTTTTGCCAGCGCTTTTCCTAATGACATTAGCATTTCTTAATCATACTGAAGATACATTCGCTTTACTACATCCACATCTGGGAGCAGAATCCTTTTTACGAAACCGTTCTGTAACAAAAGGAGTCCCATGGATCGCAAAAAAGCAATCGCGCTCTCATTTTCCGTTCCCGTCGCATGGGGCTTTTCGTACCCCCTCATGAAGATCGGCATGGACAGTATGAACGCCACGAGCATCGTTGCGCTGCGCTGCATCATCGCCTTTGTGGCTTGCCTGCTGCTCTTCCACAAGCGCGCTTTCCGCATCAACCGCGACCTTATGGTCCGCGCTGCCATCATCGGCGCCATTATGGCAACCGAACTCACCTGCATGTGCCTGGGCTCCAGCCTCACCTCCGCCTCCACCGCCGGCTTTTTGCAGAGCCTGACGGTCGTGATCGTGCCGTTTGCCAACGCCGCCCTGCTGCGTCGTGCCCCCGAGCGCAAAGTGCTCGTCGGCACCGCCATCGTCACCTGCGGTATGCTGCTGCTCTCGGGCGCCGACTTCACCAGCCTGAACCCGGGCGCGCTCATCATGCTGCTCTCCGCTTTTGTTTATGCCGGCCATATCATTGTGGCGAAGCGCTTTGTCGAAGATGTCGACCCGCTGGCCCTGGGCGTTTGGCAGCTGGGCTTCGGCGGCTTATTCTCGGGTATCGCCGCATTCACCTTTGGCGGTTTCACGCTTCCCGGCACGCCGAGCGAGATTGTCGTTGTCGTCGCGCTCGCACTCATCTGCTCTGCCTATGGCTTTATCACCCAAACGCTCGTGCAGCCCCACGTGCCTGCCGAGACCACCGGCTTCGCTTTCTCGCTCGAGCCGGTCTGCTCTGCCGTCTTTTCGTTCTTCCTGGTCGGCGAGGTCCTGAACCCCATCGCCTTCTTTGGCGCCACCCTCATCCTCACCGGCGTCATGGTGGCAACCGTCGAGCTTCCGCGCCTTCGTGCACATGGACAGGCTCGCATGGCAGGAGCGCCCGAGCACGTCTCGTAGACCCCACTCCTTATGCAGCCGCGGCATAAAGGCAACCGGTGCGCCTTTACAATAGATGTCAACAGAGCATCTGCCATAAAGGAGCCCCATGGACACCGCAACCCGCGACCGCAACATAGCAACTTGGTTGAGCGATGCGCCGCAGCCGGTACGTGAAACTACGAACCAGCTGCTCGAGCGCATCGCCCTTTTGCGTGCCGAGCAGACCATCTACCCGGCACAAGACGACATTCTCAATGCCCTCGCCTACACGCCGGCCGACCAGGTCAAAGTTGTCATCTTGGGTCAAGACCCCTATCACGGGCCCAACCAGGCCATGGGGCTGTCGTTCTCGGTCCCCGCGACGCAAACCAAGTTGCCGCCGAGCCTGCGCAACATCTACAAGGAACTCAAAGCCGATCTGGGTTGCCCCATTCCCGCCACGGGAGATCTAACCCCATGGGCACAACAGGGCGTCCTGCTCCTCAACACCACGCTCACCGTACACGAGCATGCCGCGAACTCGCACGCCAAACTGGGCTGGAGCACCCTGACCGACTATATTATCGAACGCTGCTGCCAGCTACCCCAGCCGGTCGTCTTTTTGGCATGGGGTCGTTTTGCCCAGCAGATGGTCGAAGGAAAGCTCGCCACGACCGGCGCGGGCAAGGCAAGCGGCAAGTTCTGCCTTGCCTCTACGCATCCCTCGCCGCTTTCGGCCAACCGCGCCACGGCAGAACTCCCCGCTTTTATGGGGTCGCGCCCCTTCTCCGCTGCCAATCGGCTACTCGAACAGCACGGCTCGACCCCCGTCAACTGGACTTGCCTCGGCTAAAAACCGATACATCAAAAACGCGCCCGACGGCTTTCCATCGGGCGCGTTTCCTATTCGGGCCAAATAAATTGTGTGCGGCCGGCCTCGCCGCCATCGATCAGCAGGCTCTGCCCGGTCATAAAACGGTTGGTCACGCCCACAAAGTAGATCCACTCGGCGATCTCTTGGGCGGTGGCCCAGCGCTTAAGCGGCGTAAGCTCCATAATCTGGTTCCACAGGCGTTCGTCTTCCATCACGCAACGGTTGAGCGGCGTGATAACGCCGCCCGGGTCCACACTGTTGGCGATGGCCTGCGGCGCCAGGCGGTTTGCAAGGTTCTTGGTGTAGGCGATAACGCCACCCTTGCTGGCAGCATAGGCGGGAAACTCCGATCCCGTATGTCCGCTCGCCGACCCCACATTGACCACGGATTGGATAGCAGGCGCTGGCTTGGCGGCAAGCCCCTCTCCCACAAAGGCGTAGCGCTCGGTCACGTTGATGGTGCCACGCAGGTTGGCGGCAATGTCATCGGCCGAATCCTGCGTACCGGCAACGTTTACGATTACCTGGGGTTCAAGGTCGTCTGGAAACGAGTCCGGTTCGCGGACATCAACGATCAGATGGCGGTAGCGCTCGTGCTCGACCGCCGTCGGCAGCAGGTCAAAGCCCACGACCTCGTGGCCCTCGTCCAAAAAGCGCTGCACGCACGCGGCTCCGATACCGCCCGAAGCGCCCGTGATCAAAACCCGCATACTTGCTCCTTAGGCGGTTGCGTGGCGCTCGAGGTACTCGGCGCCCACATTCTCACGCTCCCAGCCACGCACGACCTTGTAGCCCACGGGGCTCAGGAAGACCTCGCACAGCAGCTCGGCAACAGCGCCGGTCAGCG
>DBGFLF010000069.1:0-12899 GCA_048528725.1 Collinsella sp. | reverse complement strand
CGCCGCCTCATTTTGCATGGCCCACGCCATGGACGGCATGAGGCCCATGGCCCCCAAATCGCTCAAGCAGGCGTGGAACCACCTCATAGAAAGGACGGTGCACGAGCATGCCCGTGCGTAAACTCACCAGCGAGCAGAGACTCTCGCGCGCCATCGACATCATGGAGGCCCTCTACGCCGCCGGCGATGGCGGCATGACACGAACCGAGATTTGCAGCCGCTTTGACATCACGGGGGCGTCGCTCGACGAGATTCTCGAGATCGTCTCGACGCTCGCGGACCGAGAATCGGGCGCGCGCATCATCTGCGAATGCCGCGGCGAGCGCGTGGCCCTCACTGGTGACGCCGGGCGCGTGCTACCGTTGCGCCTGAGTGCCGCCGAGGGCGCCGCGCTCAACCATGAACTTGAATCGTTGGGGATCGAGCCGCAGACGGCAGCTCGGATTCGACATGCCCTTCTGCCCGAAGAGCTCGGCTATAACCAGCGCGTCTTTGACACCGTCAACCACGGGTCGCACTGGCAGCAGCTGAGCTGCGCCATTCAGGACGGTGTTCGTTGCCGCATCTCGTATCGCTCGATGGACGATGCGCGGCCACGCGAGCGTCTGGTCGACCCCTTGCGCATTACGGCAAACGGCGACCAAACATACCTGATTGCCTGGGACATCGCGATCGATGAGCAGCGCACCTATCGCATGGATAAAATCGAGGGACTCACCTTGACGGAAGACTCCGTCGTGCCTCACACACCGGGCGTCGCATCCCTCCACGATTCCCTTGCCCGGACGCAGCGTAGCGCAAAGCTCTTGATGCCATTCGATATGGCGGAGCATCTGGACTGGGCCGGCATCACCCTAATCGAGCGCAGCGGGGCAGACATGGCAACGGTAACCGTGCATTACGGCTCCGAGCGTTGGCTACTGAGCCAGGTAATCGCAGCGGGCGGAGCCATCCGCATCTTGGATGACCCCGCCCTGTCAAAGCGTCTGTGCGATATGGCAAAAACCCTCGTCTGTCCGCTTTAGCGCCGCCGCTCGTGACGTGCGCGCCACAGTTGCAGATAGTGACCGATCTGCGCCGATTCGATGCGCTGGTAGGAGCTCGTGGGCAGCGACGTTAAGAACTTCTTTCCGTAGCCCTTCGTCACCAGGCGCGGGTCGGCCAGAATCAGCACGCCGCAATCGGTCGACGAGCGGATAAGGCGGCCGGCCGCCTGCTTAACCTCGAGCACCGCCTCGGGCAGCGAATAGCGCGCCCAAGCGCGGTCTTCGCGCAGGTTGCGCTCGCACGAGAGCGGGTCCGTGGGGCTCGAGAACGGCAGCTTGGGAATGATGACGCAACGCAGCGTCTCGCCGCTGGCGTCAAACCCCTCCCAGAAGGCCTTAAGCGCAAAAAGCGACGAGGTCGGCTCGTTGATAAACCGGTCGCGCAGGCGACGAGGAGATGAGTTGCGCTGCTGGCAGTCGAGCTCCAGACCCGCACGGGCCATCTTGGGCTCAACGCGGGCGTACAGGTCTTCCATGTCGCGCCGATTGGTGAACAGTGTGAGCACCGATCCGCCCATGGCAAGATGGGCGTCGACCAGCACGCGCTCGAGCGCCGTAAGATAGCTCTCGCGATCGCGCAGATCGGGGATATCGCCCGCAACGACTACAGCCATGTTCGAATCGAAGTCGTAGCTCGAGTCCAAGTGCAGCGATGAGGATGTTGAAGCACCGATGCGATCGAGGCCGACCGCATGGTTAAAGTGTTCAAAGCTTTTGGACACCGTCATAGTCGCCGAGGCAAAGATAGCCGTGTGAACCTCGGGCAGCCACTCGGTTGCCAAGGCCTCGCCAATGTCGATGCGCTCTGCGGTCATCGACTCTCCGCCGGCACGCAGCCTGCGATTGACCTGCAGCGAATACACGTAGTGTTCATCGGTGCCATCAATGATGAGTTTGAGGTTCTCGACCAGCTCGTGCAGGCGACGCGAGATATCACCCAGGTCAACAACAACCTCGGGCTTGTCGGCGGCGACGGCTTGCACCAGCGCGTCGACGCTCTTGTCAGCCTGTTCCAATGCGTCGATGCAAGTGTAGGCCGACTGTAAGAAATCATGCCAGTCGTCAGATTCGCGCAGCTCGGGGCCAATCCATAGATTGGCATTGTCATAACCCCCACGCGCACGGCGGCCGAGCTCGCGAACGCCATCGAACACGTCGGCGATTGCCATGCTCGCGCGCGCAACCGTCGACGTCGCCTTGGCAGTAAGGCCCAGATAGAGCGTAGAGCCCTCGGAGGTTGCCAAATCACGGGAAACCTGGCTTAGCGCGCCGGTGCTCGAGCCACCCAGGCGCTCAAACAGAACGCGTGATTCGTCCGCCGACACCACGCGCGCCCACTGGCGGCGCGCCTCGCGCTCGATGGAATGGGCCTCGTCGATTACCCAATGACGAATCGGAGGTAAAATCCTGCCCTCGGCCGCGACATTGCGGAACAGCAGGGAATGGTTGGTGACCACCACATCGGCATGCGCCGCACGACGGCGAGCGCCGTGGACCAAACATTTATCAGGGAAAAACGGGCAGAGGCGACGAGCACACTCGCGCGAGGCCGTCGTAAAGTCGGGACGGTTGACGCTGCGCCACCGAATGCCGAGCGAGTCGAGGTCGCCATCGGCTGATTGGCAGACGTACGCCATAATGACCGCGACCGCCGTGAGCGTGTCCGTCGGATCGCGCTTGGTGGTAATCTCGACCTGGCCTCGGCTCATGCGCTCAAGCTTGCGCAGGCACGGATAGTGGTCATAGCCCTTGAGAGCGCAAAATGACAGACCACCGTCCAGTTGCTCGGCAAGTTTTGGCAGCTCATGGTACATGAGCTGGTCGGCAAGATTGTTCGATTTGGTCGCAATACCAACCGTGATGTTGTTACGGCGTGCTGCCTCGGCAAAAGGCACCAGATAGGCCATCGATTTGCCGACGCCCGTGCCCGCCTCAATTACGCGATGTGTGCCCGTGACCAGCGCATCGCGGACCTCGAGCGCCATCGCGATCTGCTCATCACGCGGCTCGTAAGTGGGATACATGCGATTGACCAGGCCACCCGGCGCATAGTCTGCCTCAATCTCCTCACGACTCGGCATCTTGAGGACCGGCAGTTCGTCGGCGTCCACCCGATCGTCGGCGCGATCGGCCTTGAGAACGTCAGCACGAGCGGCGCTGAGAGAGAAGATAGAACCAGGGTTCTGCCCCGCCAAGAATGAGAAGATAGGACGATAGGACCAAGGCACATCCGGATGCATGTCGGCTAGGCGCGCCATGAGGCCCTGGGGCAAGTCGGTGAGCGCCACGAGCAACACACGCCATACGCCACACAGGGCGTCGACGTCGGCATTGGCACGGTGTGATACCGAGTCACAGCCAAACAGATCGGCCATAAAAGACAGCTTGTGCGAGGCCAGGCGCGGAAGCGCGATGCGCGACAGCGCCAGCGAATCGATCCAGATATCGCTCACGTTGACGCCGCCTTTGACCGACTCGATAAACGAGCGATCGAACGTGGCGTTATGTGCGATCACCGGGCAACCACCGACAAAATCGGCGAGAGCGGCGACGGCCTCAGCGGCCGACGGGGCATCTGCCACATCGGCATTTGTAATGCTCGTGAGCTCGGTAATCTCGGCGGGAATTAGCTGCTTGGGATGCACGAAGGTATCGAAACGGTCGACGATCTCGCGGCCCGAAAGACGGGCCGCCGAGATCTCGATCAGTTCATTGTCCTGCACCGAAAGACCTGTGGTCTCGGTATCGAGGACAATCACATCTTCCTCGATAAGACCAAAGGACTGCGTTTTGGCGCGTTCGGCAAGCGTGGCATAGGAGTCGATGACAAACTGCGGCGTTCCTGACGAAACCGCGTCCTCGATTAGCATGCAATGCCCGCTCGACGAAGGCCCATACGGATCAGGCTGTCACAGACCTGCGGGAACGTCATGTCGTCGGTGTGGCGGATCTCGTCCGGATACAGCGACGTATCGGTCATGCCGGGAATGGTATTGGTCTCGAGGATAACGGGGCCGTCCTCACTCACGATAAAGTCGCTGCGCGAGATACCCAGGCAACCGAGGGCCTTGTGAGCAGCACAGGCAAGCTCCTGGGCACGAGCGTAATTCTCGGGTGAAATCTGCGCCGGAATGCGATGGATGTCCGTAGGGTCGACATACTTCACGTCCAGATCGTAGAACTCACAGTCCTCGGGCTTACGAATCTCGACAATCGGCAGAGCGCGCACGTCATCTTCGCCGTATACGCCGACGGTGATCTCGGTACCCTCGATGCACTTCTCGACCAGTACTTTGTCGCCGTACTCAAACGCCTTGGCGATTGCCGCGGGCAGCTCGGAGGGCTCATGGACCAGGGAAATGCCATAGCTGGAACCGTTGACGGCCGGCTTCACAAAGCAGCGCTCGCCACAAACCTCGACGATATGATCGATATCGACTTCATCGCCCACCTCGAGCGCAAGGCCGGGGGCAATGGGAATGCCCGCCTTGGCGTACAGGAGCTTAGAGACCTCCTTGTCGGCACCGCAGGCGCTGGCAAGCACGCCCGAAGCCGTGTAGGGGATACCCAGGGTCTCCATGGCGCCTTGCATGGCGCCATCCTCGCCGCCGGCACCGTGCATGGCGATAAACGCCACGTCAAAGCCGCCGGTTGCCATGGTTACCATAAAGTCATCAGCGGCCGTATCGAGCAGCTCCACCGAGGTGTAGCCGGCTTCCTTCAGTGCCACCACAACGTTCTTTCCCGAATTAAGCGAGATCTCGCGCTCAGCGGAATGACCGCCCGCCAAGACCGCTACGTGCATGTTCTCTAGGCTTTTACCCGGCATGGGCAGACTCCTCCTCTATAATTTCTGCAGCTGATACCATATTGTAGCGATACCCTCTACGTTTCCCCAAAATTGAAAGGCTTCCATGAATCCCAGGACTAAATCTCAGGACATTCGCGACTTGAGCCAAAACGATATTCGCGAGCTCGTGGCCGAGCTTGGCCAGCCCGCCTTCCGCGCGAAGCAGCTCATCGAATGGGTCTTTGAGAAGAACGTTTGTTCGTTCGACGACATGACCAACCTTCCCAAGGCTTTCCGCGAGCAGCTTAAAGAGGCTTTTGCCTTTGATACGCCGACTGAACTCACCAAGCAGGTTTCCAAAGATGGCTCGCGCAAGTATCTGCTCGAGTACCACGACGGCATTTCCGTCGAAACTGTCGGTATGCCCCGTCGCAACAAGCTTTCCGTCTGCGTTTCTACCCAGGCAGGCTGCGGCATGGGCTGTGCCTTTTGCGCTACCGGCCTCAACGGCCTCAAGCGCTCTCTGACCGCTCAAGAGATCGTCGACCAGGTACTTCATGTATCCAACGACTTTGGCGAGCGCGTCACGAGCGTTGTCTTCATGGGCCAGGGCGAGCCGTTTGCCAACTACGACGAGGTTCTCAAGGCGTTGCGAATCCTCAACGACCCCGATGGCATCGGTATCGGTGCTCGTCACCTCACCGTCTCTACCAGCGGCGTTATTCCCGGTATTCGCAAATTTGCCGACATCCCCGAGCAGTTCACGCTTGCCGTTTCCCTGCATTCCGCCATCCAGTCGACACGCAATAAGCTAATGCCCGGTGTTAAGAAGTACACGCTACTTCGCCTTCACGAGGCGCTTCAACTCTACACCGAGAAGACTGGCCGCCGCCCGACCTATGAGTATGCCATGATCGAAGGCGTCAACGATACGAATCCCGAGATGCAGGCGCTCTGCGACTTCTGCGAGGGAACGTTGTGCCACGTTAACCTGATTCAGCTTAACGACATCGAGGGCAGCCCGCTCAAGCCGTCGCCGATTCATAAGGTTGAGGATCTTCAGCGTCGTCTTGAGTCCCGTGGCATCGAGACCACGATTCGTAACTCCCGTGGTAACGATATTGACGCCGCTTGCGGACAGCTGAAGCAGCGCTTCAAAGTTCAGAAGAACGCATAGGGGAGTCGCACCCCAAAACGTTTCATGTGAAACATCGAACGGCCCCGGTTACAGGAGATGCAACCGGGGCCGTTTTATTTATTGACCTTAATTTTGAATCAGCTGCTACCTGTCCCATTTTTTACGGCCAAAATAAGGGGTCCTTGCCTCGTGAATCAGACAAGGACCCCTCAAAATATGCTAAGTAATTGTTAGGTACCTAATAGCCTACATTTTCCCATTGGTTACTAACCCAACCTTGATTAATCTTGGGATTCTTCGTTACCTGAGCCGTACGCATGGCAACATCTTCTGTCATAACATCCATTTTCTTCTTGGATGTATCGACAATATCTTGCGCACTACGAAGCAAACGACCTCGAAGTTCATCGTCTGTCGCGATCTTATAGCCAGCAAAGGCACCAGCCGCGACAGTCGTCGCCAATGCAATCGCAGTTAAAATTCTATTCCTCATCTTGGCCTCCTTGATCAAACTGAATCATTTCGCCAAGAATACGAGAGAGCTCTTCCTCGTCTTTAAACTCAATCTCAATCTTATTCTTTCCACGCGAGCTCTTCACACGCACGTTGGTATTAAAAACCTGACGAAGCACGCGGGCTGCCTTTTTAAAAGACTGAGGGGTTGCAGGCCTCGGCGTCTTAGGTGTCTCTCCGGCAGAAAACAACGGAGCAAGATTTTCTGTCGCTCTTACGGAAAGGCCCTCTGCAACAACCTTCTCTGCAAGTCGAACACGCGCGTCCTCATAGGGAACTGCAAGAATCGCACGTGCATGACCAGCAGTAAGTTTACCCTCAAAAATCATCTGCTGAACTACTTCGGGGAGATCGAGAAGACGCAGTGAGTTTGTAATTGCAGAGCGTGACTTGCTTACTGCCTTCGACAATGCCTCCTGGGTCATACCGCTGGCATTGATGAGCTGTCGATAGCCCTTAGCCTCTTCGACGGGATTCAGATCTGAACGTTGAAGGTTTTCGATAAGAGCAAGAGCCAGCATCTCTTCATCATTTACCTCTTTAATGATAACTGGCAATTCTTCAAGGCCAGCAAGCTTTGACGCCTGGTAACGACGCTCACCAGCGATGATCTCATAACCGTTTCCATGCTTGCGAACCAAAAGCGGCTGCAAAACGCCATGTTCTTGGATTGACTCGCTCAACTCGCGAAGTTCAGTTTCGTTAAAGTGAATTCGCGGCTGATTAGGGTTGGGAACGATATCCTCAATAGGTAGTTTTGTTTCAGATGCAGCATTAGAAGCCGATGCAGCCGAACCGCCGGTCTCATACTCGGCCTCTGAAACCAAAGCATTCAGTCCACGTCCCAATCCGCCACGTTTCTTTACACTAGGCACGCTTGATCACCTCTTTTGCAAGGTTCATATATGCTTTTGCACCCTTATTTTGAGGTGCATAGGTAATTACTGGTTCTCCAAAAGACGGAGCTTCGGAGATTTTAACCGTACGGGGGATTAGCGTCTTAAACGCCTTATCACCAAAGTACGATTGAACCTCCTCAACAACCTGATTCGATAGTGAAGTACGCGAGTCATACATGGTCATAAGCACACCATAGGTGTCTAAGCCCTTGTTCAGCCTTGATTTGACCATCTTCATTGACTCAAGCAGCTTCGTAACGCCCTCGAGTGCGTAATATTCGCACTGGATCGGAATCAAAACGCTGTCTGCTGCGGTCAAAGCGTTGATAGTAAGCAGGCCGAGCGAAGGAGGACAGTCAATGAAAATAAAATCGAACTCGTCCTGAATCGGCTCAAGCAAATCTTTGAGGCGGGTTTCACGTGCAATTGCGCTTACGAGCTCAATTTCGGCGCCTGCAAGCTGAATTGTAGCTGGAATTACGAATACCTTTTTGCAATTTGTATCAAGAACAAGTGATTCTGCCGGCACATCATTCAACAATGCATCATAGATGCAGTGATCAAGGTCTTCTTTTTCAATTCCGAATCCACTGGTGCTGTTTCCCTGTGGATCAAAATCGACAATCAGTATCTTACGACCCTGCTCACCCAGTGCTGCTGCAAGGTTTACAGCCGTCGTTGACTTACCGACGCCGCCTTTTTGATTGATGATTGCAATGATACGCGTGTCTTTTGCGCTCTTTGAACGCTTAACGTCGCGAAATCCCACGGTCCCTCCTGGTGTGTATTAAAGCTGTCAAACGGAGGATGTTTCACGTGAAACATTCCGAATCGATATCAACCGCCATGTTTCACGTGAAACACTGCAAGTTGTTAGTATCCATTATGTTTCACGTGAAACATCTAGGCAAGCGGATTCTTCTTTGCCACGCCATTTGCACGAGGCAATGAAACGGATGCTGGATGACTCTTCTTAAGAACAATGAACTCCCTGTGACCCAAGCCTTCAGGCAAATCAATTGCGTCATTCAGAAGCAAAGTGAAGCCGCAAATCTTAGCTGCTGACATGCCGGAAGCAAGCTCCTCATCCGAAGGATTGCCCTTGGTTATAACAAATAGCCCTCCATCCTTGAGGTACGGCGCCGCATACTCAACAAGAATCGGTAGAGGGGCCAGTGCGCGGGCGGTTACAACAGAGAACTGCTTCTTATGGCTCCGAGCATATTCTTCAAGACGATCATGAACCGCATGGGCATGTTTCAATCCAAGAGCATGGACAAAGGAATTTACCGCATCAACCTTCTTGCCAACAGAGTCAATATAAGTAGCTTTACGATGCGTGGTTATGGTTAATGGAATACCAGGGAAGCCCGCACCTGTTCCCATATCGAGCAAAGCTCCCTCAGGAGCCTTATTGATATAAGGGAGCAAAACAAGTGAGTCAAGGATATGAAGTACTGCAGCATCTTCTACGTTAAGAATACGGGTGAGATTGGTTGTCTTATTTGTTTCTAGAACCAAATCCAAATGCTGAATACATTTCCTCAGCTCAACATCAGTTACGCTCAAGGAATACTCTTTGCAATAGAAAGCTAGACGACTCAACATCTCGTCAGCTTGCTGATCAGTAAGTACTAACAACGAAAGCTCCTTTCTGACAAAAATCAGCGTATCGAGAACTTTTGACAAAAAAAGGGGACGTGGAAACCACGTCCCCTTAGCATAAACTCGAGTAGATTATCGAGCAACAATCACCACATGGCGATCAGGGTCAGAACCCTCAGAATGAGTATCGACGGCATCATTGCCACGAAGTGCAATGTGAACCAGTCGACGCTCGTAGGCGTTCATGGGCGGAAGCGAAACACTCTTATGAGTGCGAATGGCACGCTCGGCAGCAGACTGAGCCATGGAGGCAACCTTGTCCTGACGGCGGCTCTTGTATCCCTCGATGTCCACTACAACCGGATACCTAAAGCCAAGTTTGCGGCTCACCAGCAAAGAGAACATAACCTGAAGGGCATCAAGGGTGCGACCATGACGGCCAATGAGAACAGCAAGGTCGGGAGCCGTTACATCCAAAATCAGCTCACCTTCGTCGCCCTCATACTCATCGATAGGAGAGTTGGCGGCATCGAAGTGCGAAAGGATGGAACGCAGGATGGAAATAGCAACATCGGCAATGGTGTCGAGCTCCTCATCGGTCAGCTCTTCACCAGCCTTGTAGCGCTGTGCAATCTCGGGATAATCGCCCGCGACCTGCGGCGCAACCTCCTCAAGCATATCCTCGATGATCTCTTCAGACATAACGTACTCCAAAAGTTAGGTACCTAAATAAGATTGATATCCCACTACTTCTTCTTGTGCGGGCGCGGCTTCTTCTCTCGACGAGTGACCTCAACCTGCAGCGGAGCGTTCTTAAGACGCTCCTCCTCATCGGCCTTCGCCTTGTCGATGACCTTCTGCGTCACAAAAATCTGCTGGATAACCTGCCAAGCAGACGAGACGTCGTAGTACAGCAGAACACCAACGGGAAGGCTCCAGCCCATCCAAAGCATCATGACCGTCATGACAACGGCCATCATACGCATGCTCTGAGCCTGCTGGCCGGTCTGGTTGCGCGACATATAGAGCTGCGGAATCAGGGTCAGGACGGCGAACAGGATCAGGCAAACCAGCGCAGGCAGTGCAACCATAAAGCCATCGGCAAAGGAAGCACTCGGCGTGGTGGTCAGGTCGGGCAGGATGTTGAAGAACGAGAACGTGCCGTCGTTAAAGTACTGCGGCAGGTTGCGCAGCAATGTAAACAGGGCGAACAGGATAGGCATCTGAATCAGCAGCGGCAGACAGCCAGCCATGGGGTTGAACTTGTTCTCGCTGTAGAACTTCTGCATCTCCTCGGCCTGACGCTGGGGATCGTCGGCATAGCGCTCCTGGATCTCGAGCATCTTGGGCTGCAGCACCTGCATGCGAGCCGTCGACTTGGTCGACTTGAGCATGAGCGGCGTCAGCAGCAGACGGATGATGACCACCAGGATGATGATGGACAGGCCCCAGTCGACCGCAAAGGTCTGGATGAGCTTGAGCAGCTCGAAAAGGATGTTAACGATCCAATCCCACATGTAAGTTTTCCTCCGATAGCGAGTGCCCGCTAGGGCACAGGGTCATAACCGCCGACGTGCAGGGGATTGCAACGAGCGATGCGCCTCACGGCAAGCCAGCAGCCTCTCAAAACACCGTGCTTCTCAATCGCCTGGATGGCGTATTGCGAGCACGTTGGGTAATAAATGCAGGCGTCAGGCAATAAGGGCGAAATAACCTGTTGATATATGCGAATAGGAGCGATGGCAACACGTCGCAAAACGTGATTGCTCATCGCTCCTCCCCGGCAACGCCGGCGCGCTTCATAAGCGAACGCAACGCCTTGTCCATCTCCTGCGGCGAGGAAACCCTCGTCTTGGGAGTTGCAAACAAGATGATGTCATAACCCGCAACGGGAAATCCGCAGCTGCGGGCGGCCTCGCGCATCACACGCTTAGATCGGTTGCGCACGACGGCACAACCGAGTCGCTTAGCACCAACGAAGGCGACCCTTCCGGAGTCGCCTTCGCCAACCGATTCACATATGGTCATTCGAATCAGAGGGTGATTGAAACGACGCCCCTGACTGAACACATGCTCGAAATCTTGCCGAGACTTAATAGTCTTCATGCGAGATGTGTGTATCGCTGCTAGACAGTGAGACGCTTGCGGCCCTTGGCGCGACGACGGGCGAGCACGGCACGACCACCCTTAGTGGCCATACGGGCACGGAAGCCATGGGTCTTGGCACGCTTACGCTTATTAGGCTGATACGTACGCTTCATCTTAAGTTCCTCCTGCTGCATTTCGAGTGTCCGCGGGGACGCGGACGCAGATATAGACACGTGAGCTTGAAGATTGTAGGGAAATCAATGTTCAAATGTCAAGAAATCAAAGGTAAAAGGTTGCGCAGTTCACACGGTTCCCCCATAAGCACAACCGAAATTTGCGCCTCATGGCAACCTTTCACGATATTTCATCGAGTTTTCAACAGGTCATGTTGGCAATGTTGAGAACTTTTCGCCCATTTTCCAAAGTTTTCGACAAGTTTTGAAAAGTTGTCGAAAGATGAGAAACGTTGCACGGTGAGCTACTATTTGTTCGAAACCTTTTGAAAGATTGCGAGCGGCATGTCTGACGACTTTTACACCATGGTCGATTCCGGAGACCCGGCACCCGACAACGAGCACATCACCGGCGTGCGCGAAGAGCGTGCGGAAGGCGAGCAGACGACCACGCAGGCGCCAAAAGCCATGTACGCCGCGCGCATCGCCGTCTATGACGACATGCTGTCGACACCGCGGGTGATCGTCATTGATCCGCAAGATGTCCGCACGTATTTGGAAGAGACGACCAACACCGTCTACCAGTGCATGAAAGAACAAGGTGGCCATATCTCGCTCATGGTCATCCGCGAGATTGTCGAAAACTTTATCCACGCACACTTTGCCGAGCCCATCATCTCGATTCTGGACGGCGGAGACACCATCCGCTTTGCTGACCAAGGACCCGGCATCGACGACAAGGAACGTGCTTTCGACTTTGGCGTTACCAGCGCAAACAGCAAGATGAAGCGCTATATCCGTGGAACCGGAGCAGGGTTTCCCATGGTGCAGGAGTATTTGGAAAACGCCGGCGGTGCCGTATCCATCGAGGACAACATGGGCAACGGCACCGTGGTTACGGTAAGCCTGAACCCTAAACGCGTGCAGGAAATCGAGCGTGCCGGCGGACGCGGCGCTGCCGTGCGGCCCGAGACGGAGCAGCCCACATATCCCCTGCCGGGAGCTTTTGCGCAGCAGCCCATGGCAACGCAGCAGATGCAGCCCACCGTGGGACAGATGCAGCAGCCCGGAATGCCTCCTACACAAGAACCCCAAGCGGCATCGATGTCGATGCCGCCAAGCATGCCAGAGGCCGTGCCGCTGGCGGATCAGGATGCAGCAGCAATGCAGCAGGCGACGGGCGCACCGGGTGGCCAGCAAATGGGCTATCAGCCGTACCAACAAGGATATCCATATCAGCAGATGCCGCCACTGGGGTACGGCCAGCAGTTCCCGCAGCAGTACCAGCAAGGATATCAGCAGCCGTACCAGCAGATGCCGCAGCAGCAGTACAACCCCTGGGCCCAGCAGATGCCTCCGCAGCCTTACCAACAGTGGCCTCAAAGTTTTCAACAGCAAATGCCACCGATGCAGAGTTCTCAACAACCAGCAGCTCAAATGATGTATCCTAATGCAGCAAATCAGCATGCGCAGCCACAACCGGACGTGTTCGTAAGCGATCGCGGCAACGCCGCGCTGGGCTATCTGGCGCAAAATCAAGCGTGCGGTGCAACCGATCTGGCGAGGGCGTTTGGAAACTCGGCCCCCACTTGGTCACGCACGCTCAATGACTTGGCGCAGGCCGGCTTGGTCATCAAGCATGGCCAG
>DBGFLF010000068.1:0-1766 GCA_048528725.1 Collinsella sp. | reverse complement strand
GCCGGCCAACGAGGGCGTCAACAACCTGCACAGCGATCTTGAGCACGGCCTGCACAAGCGCGTATGGGATGTTGAGCTCGACGAGGTCCACAATGCCGTGCGCATGACCACCTCGCTTGAGGATGGCGAGCTGGGCCTACCCGGCAACCGCACCTTTACGGTCGTGTTTACCGTGACGCGCACCGGCGTCTTTCGTGTCGAGTATGGCTGCGAGAGCGACCGCGCCACCTACGTGTCCATGACCAACCACACGTACTTTAACCTTGCCGGCCATAACGCCGGCATGGACTGCGAGCACTTCTTTGTTGCCAACGCTGCCCACTACCTGCCCATCAACGAGCAGAATATCCCCACCGGCGAGATCGCTCCGGTCGAGGGCACGCCGTTTGACTTCCGTGAGCTGCGCCCCGTCGCGCCTGGCATGGAGGCCGACGATCCCCAGATTAAGCAGGCACGCGGCTACGACCACTGCCTGTGCATCGATGGCTATCAGTACGGCCGTAATCTGCGCCGCGCCCTGCACGTCGAGGAGATGTGGACCGGTCGTGAGCTGGACTACTACACCACCGCCCCGGGCGTGCAGCTCTACACCGGCAACTGGCTGGGCGACGAGCACGCCAAGGACGATGCTAACTATGGCTGGGGCGCCGGCTTTGCCCTCGAGGCAGAGATGTACCCCGACACGCCGCACCAGCCGCTGTTCCCGCAGGGCATTGTGGGCCCGGATCACCCCTACAGTAATGTGATCGAGTACCACTTTATGAGGCACTAAGCCCACAACGCGACATATCGCACAGCAACGCCCGTCGGCACACCGCCGACGGGCGTTTTTTCATCTTTTAGGCTCATTTTCGCTGTGACTGCATGAGTGACATATCAAAAACTATGCCCATTTACTACGTTTAGCCCGGGATGCTCGACCATGCACCGGTTTTTGTTAAATTCGCGAGCCGTCTACCTGCGGTTTTGTTTTTCTCAAATTCGACATGCTCGGCGATAGCCGATCAAACGTAGTAAATGGGCATAGTTTTTGACAGGCGGCATCGCGCGCGTCCCTCGCAAAGGCAAAATGATCCGTTTTCCTCCGTCCCCAAGGGATCAGTTGAACAGATTGCTGATGGGATCGGGGGCGGAACTGGGGAGATAGCGGATTTCCAGCTCTATGCCGAGCTTTTGCAACTCTTTGAAGGCGGCGATGTCCGCATCGTCTACGGCAACGGCAGGCGTTATGGGGCGCTTGCCCTCCCCCACCTGCATATGGCCGATGCTGATCTTGGTTATTGGCACACCGCCCTTAACCAGCGCGAGTGCATCGGAGGGCGAGGCCACCATGATCAGAATCAATTGGCGCTGCGTCGCAGTATGAATGATGTCGATGGTCTTTTGCACCGAGAAAAACCTTGTCCAGACGCCTTCTGGCGCCGCCACCCTCATGGGTGCCCACTTGCGCGAATCCGCTGCAATCTTGTCGTTAACGATCAGGACGAGGTTGGAGCCAACCGCCTCATTCCACAGCTCAACGTCTTGCCCGTAAATAAACCGATCATCGATGCGTGTGAGAAGAATCTTGGGTTGAGCCATCACTGCCCCATTCTGTTTGAGACCCGTAAGAGCAAGATATCGCGTCTCCAATATTAGTGCATTTAAGGTTGATTTCCGATCTCAGCCGAACACATTAGGCGGACAGGCCGTTCCCGCAGCTAGCCGAACGCCCCCGAGGCCCCATCCGGGCCCCGGGGGCGCCGTTTTCCCAGTTGAAGGAACGG
>DBGFLF010000067.1:0-4260 GCA_048528725.1 Collinsella sp. | reverse complement strand
GGTTAGTTGAGGGCGGCTTGGGCTAGGCGAGCTTCGGCGTCCTCCTCGGTGACGCCCAAGGCCACGGCGAACTCCTCGATGGAGCGGCGCTTGGCCTCCTTGAGTACGCGCATGTAGTAGGAGCTGGGTTTTTTATCAGCTTCCTCGGCCTGGCGAATGCGGTGCATCATGGTTTTTGCCACGCGGACCGTCTCGGGCGCGCCCAGCTTGAGCTGCTGCTTAAAGTGTGTCTCCTCAAGCGAGCTGTTGCGCTCGGTAAAGGTGTCGCACTCCAGCTCGTCATAGTGGCTCAGCAAGTGCTCGGCATCTTGCTGCGAGATGGCGGCGTGCAAACGGTCGGCCTGCGCCACGGGGTACATGAGGATCGTCTGCGCATGTCCCTGCTTGGTCTCGAGCAGCAGCATGGGCTGCGGTGTGTCGTCCCTAAAACCGACGACGGTGCAGACTCCCTGGCCCGGATGAATGACGTGTTGACCGATTGAGAACATGCTACCTCCAACTTATACGAATTTACGTATGTTAAGAATACCACGCTGACGTGCGCAAACCATTACTTTATGCGGAAAAGCACACAACTCCGATAGGTAAGAGTATTCGATAACAGACGCAGCTCATTCACACCTTTATGCATTTTCAACGCCTGCATAATCTGCAGGCAGACCGGCATCTTTGAGTGACTCCATACAAGCTGTAGTCATTTTTGTGCATATGCAATATCTATTAGCTTTACCCTGCGACAGTGCCCGTCGCTTGTGATAGAGTGCTACAAACTCTGGCTTTTGCCCCACGAGTGACCAAGAGCTCGGGGGCTTTAACACAAGGAGGATCTATGCCCGAGAAGATTGAAGAGCTGGTACGCGCTGCGCTTGCTGCGGCCCAGGAGGCCGGCGACCTTTCCGCATTTGAACTTGACGATTGCGCTATCGAGCGACCGGCTGACACTTCTCATGGCGAGTGGACCTCTACCATGGCCCTGAAGTCCGCCAAGCTGGCCCACTGCGCCCCGCGCAAGATCGCCGAGGCCATCGTTGCCCATATGCCCGAGGACCCCGCGATCGAGAAGGTCGAGATCGCAGGCCCCGGCTTCATCAACTTCTACCTCTCCGTTGCCGTCAAGAATGCCATCTTTGGCGAGGCTCGCGAGAAGGGTATGGACTTCGCTAAGTCCAACGTCGGTGGTGGCCTGAAGACCCAGGTCGAGTTCGTTTCCGCCAACCCCGTCGGCCCCATGCACATCGGCCACGGCCGCTGGGCCGCGCTGGGCGACTCGCTCTGCCGCGTTATGGACCACGCCGGTTACGACATCCAGCGTGAGTTCTACATCAACGACCACGGCTCTCAGATGAACACCTTCGGCAACTCCATCAGCACGCGCTATATGCAGCTTGCCGACATCATCGCCAAGCAGGGCGTGGATATCGACGAGGCTCACAAGCTGCTGATCGCCGACCGCGACGCCTTTGTTGCCGACGAGAACGACGAGCACCCCGAGACCCATCCGTATCAGGACAACTTTGCCGAGACCCTGGGCAAGGATTCCTACGGCGGCGACTACATCATCGACGAGGCTGCCGAGTTCTGGCGCACCGACGGCGACAAGTGGGTCGAGGCCGATCCGCAGGAGCGCATGGAGAGCTTCCGTGAGCGCGGCTACGCGAAGATGGTCGACAACATGCGCGACCTCTGCCATGCCGTTAACTGCGACTTCGATCGTTGGTACTCCGAGCGTTCGCTGTACGTGAAGGACACCGAGGGCGAGACCGCCGGCACCTCTGCCGTCGACCGCGCTTTTGAGAAGCTCGACAAGATGGGCTACCTCTACACCAAGGACGGCGCCCTGTGGTTCCGCTCCACCGACCTGGGCGATGACAAGGACCGCGTCCTGATCAAGTCCGACGGCGAGTACACCTACTTCGCCTCCGACGTTGCCTATCACTGGGATAAGTTCCAGCGCGTCGACCACGTCATCGACATCTGGGGTGCCGACCACCACGGCTACATCGAGCGCGTCCGCTGCGTCTGCGACGCTCTTGGCTATCCCGGCAAGTTTGAGGTTCTGCTGGGCCAGCTCGTCAACCTGCTGCGCAACGGCAAGCCCGTCCGTATGTCCAAGCGTAAGGGCACCATGGTGACCCTTCAGGAGCTCGTCGACGAGGTCGGCTCCGATGCCGCTCGCTACACGCTCATTTCCAAGAGCTCTAACCAGATGGTCGACTTCGATATCGAGGCTGTTAAGAAGCGCGACAATTCCAACCCGGTCTATTACGTGCAGTATGCTCACGCCCGCGTGTGCTCCATCCTGCGCCGTGCCGCTGACGTTACGCCCGAGCAGGCTGACGAGATGGGCATGAAGGCCGTCGCCGCGAAGGCCATCGGTGAGAACGTCGATTACTCGCTGCTGACCGACCCGACCGAGCTCGCCCTTTCGCGTAAGCTCAACGAGCTCACCGACCTCATCGCCAGCTGCGCTCGCGACCGCGCTCCGTTCCGTCTGACGCACTTTGCCGAGGAGCTCGCCGGCGACTTCCACAGCTTCTATGCTGCTTGCCAGGTGCTGCCGAGCGAGGGCCGTCCCGTCGACCCCGAGCTTTCGCGTGCCCGTCTGGCCGCTTGCGATGCCGTCCGCGTGACGCTCGCCCTGGTGCTCACCCTTGTTGGTGTCTCCGCTCCCGAGCAGATGTAATCTGCGGGTCATTTGACCGTACAGACTTGGTTTAACTAAGCCTTGAAAGCCCGATCTCCCACGGAGGTCGGGCTTTTTTGCAAACGCCGACGTATTGACGAATTTGGAACTGCTGGAAATACGAAACTATGCCGGTTTACTACGATGAATTGAGATATTCCAACCACGCCGGCTTTTAGCTAAAAAGTGCAAGGCATCTACCTGCGGTTTTAGTTCAACAAGTTTCGGAGTGGTCGCGGTTGAGCGATTCATCGTAGTAAACCGCCATAGTTTTGGCGGAGGCAGTCAGATTTGTGGGCGGTAAACCAAAGAGTGTCCCTTTTGAATAGTCGTTTAAGAACGTCCCCAATGACTAAGTTGCAGGTGGCGGCGGTTGTGTTACACTAACGCTGCGTATATGACGCAAATATCTCGATACAGATCAATGATGTCCGTCGGTATTTGACGGAACTAGACTGTTTAGCCGCCCTGAAGGTTTATGCAGGGAGCATGTGATCACAGGGCTTGAAAAGAAAGTTGAGCAAACACTGTGTCTGATCAACAGCAAGAAAACGAAATAACGACGACGCAGACCGCTCCCGCTGCACCGGTTGCGTCGGACCAGGTCGCGGCGCCCGCGCAAGCCTTGGCTCCTGAGACGCCTAAGGCTGCTTCGACGCCTACGCCTGCAGCGGCTGAGAAGGCCGTGCCTGCAACTGGTGAGGAGGCTGCTCCGGCAAAGCCCAAGCGTACGCGCCGCACGACCAAGCCTGCTGCTGACGGCGAGGAGGTCACCAAGCCCAAGCGCCGTACCACGCGCACGACGCGCGCCAAGCGCACCGTTGCAGCTGACTCCTCGGCGCCGATTTCCGATGAGGTCGCGCAGGCACGTGCGTTGGCGCAGATTAGCGAGGCTCAGGTGGTGCGCGCCCGCCGTCGTGCTGCTGAGCGCGAGGCCGCGGCTCTGACCGAGTTTGCAGCCCCGTCTGTGCCCGAGACCCCTGCCGCCGACCAACCGACCGAGAAGCCGGCACCGCGCACACGCCGTCGCACGGCTGCTAAGGCCGAGCAGGTTGCTGAACAGGTAACCCCCGAGCTCACTGAGGCTTCGGTCCGTTCCGCGGCAGGGGAGGGCGCATCGCCAACTGAGCCCGCTGCGCCTGTCGAGGCCAGCGAAGTTCCCGTTGTCGATCCGGCTTTGCGCCCGCACCGTCGCGGTCGCAAGCCCAAGGCCTTCGTCGAGGCAGAGAAGGCCGCAGCCGCAGCCGCAGCTGCTCGGGATGCTGCGGCGACCGCCGAGTCTGCAACCGCTGCCGATGCACCCGTTCAGGATGCTGCGACTTCCGAGGCCGCTCCCGCCGATGCCGAGCCCGCCGACGTCCGCCCCGGTCGCAGCCGTCGCACTGCTGTTAAGCGCACGTCCAAGGCTAAGGCTGCCAAGAAGGGTGCGTCCGAGGATTCCGACGAGACGACCGCCGATGCATCGACTGATGCCGCCGAGCCCCAAGACGTCGAACAGCCTGCGTCCGAGAAGCCCAAGCGCGGTCGTAAGAAGTCCGCTAAGGCCAAGGCGTCCGAGCAGCAGGCCGAGGCCGAGC
>DBGFLF010000066.1:0-3902 GCA_048528725.1 Collinsella sp. | reverse complement strand
CCTGCAAAAAGCCTACTCACTTGGTTTTTCTGCTAGAAGACCGTCGCGAGGGAAGGCAGCTCCCTCGCGGCGGCTGACATTTGCCCAGATAAAACCTGCCAAAATAAACCTGTCTACTCTTTGAGCCAGAGCCGACACTAATTCAAATGGCGAAATCAAAGGGCGTTCTCTGCATGGAGGGCGCCCTTTTTTATCGCGGGATGTTTTGCGTGGCAGTCATGAGGCCCAGGCGGTTGCTGACGCCGAGCTTGCGATAGATGGCGTTGACATGCTTCTTGACGGTTGACTCGCTTATGAATAGCTCGTTTGCCATCTGTTTGTTCGTTTTGCCGTCGAGCATGAGCCGCATGACTTCGGCTTCGCGCGGTTGGATATTGTGTTCTGTAATGAAAGCATTTAGCTGGTTTGTGTCTTCTGTCTGGGTGAGTTTAATGCCCCGAGGATAGAGGTTGGCGAGCGCGAGGCTCGCGTGCCGAGCGACTTCGAGCAGGATTGCGAGCTCGGTGTCGGTGAAGTCTCCGGCCGTGCGTTCACGAAACAGGGTGATGCTTCCTAGCGGGCTGTCGTTGTGCGCGAGCGTGGCCGTACAGCCAAAGTAGACGCCCTGCGGTTCCATCCATTTGCGATAGATGGGCGTGGCATCGCGTCGCTCGACGTCGACGAGGTCGAGGTCGCGGTAGACGCCGACCTTATGTAAGTCAAAGCTCCATGTTGTATAGTCCATCGCGGCGTAGCGGTTGTAGTAGTCGCTCAGTGCGCGGTCGTCCATTCCGCTGCTTGCGGGGTGGACGTAGCGTGGGGCATCACTGCCCGCTGCCTCGATCAGGTCGAACATGGCGATCCGATGGGGCACGAGCCCTGTCGTTCCCTCGAGGGTCTCCTTTTGCAGCTTATCGACACCGTGTGATGCGTGGATTGCAAGCGCGAGCTCGTTGAGAGCAGTCCAGGTCGTACTGTCCAACTCAATAGTCTGCTGATTATTGCATGGGGGCATAGGGCATCCTTTCCATTGTGGAACCCAGTATGTCATGTTCTCGGCCTGAATAGAACTTTAGGTCAGCGAATGGTATACCGTCGGTCGCTGAAAGGGGCTCGAGGGACCATTGAGAACATCTCGGTGCGGCCGCATCATGGTCTCGTCAAGCAAAAGCACCGAGATTTAGGAGCTTGAAATGAAGACCATTTACGAGAGCGAGTCTACGCCAAAGAAGGACGGATTCTACATGCCCGGCGAGTACGAAGAGCAGGAGCGCACCTGGATTTTGTGGCCGCATCGCTCGGATGTGTGGCGCTGTGGTGCCAAGCCGGCGCAAAAGGTCTTTACCGAGATTATTAAGACCGTTGCACGTTTTCAGCCCATCACTGTGGGCGTCAACACTGAAGACTTCCCCGCGGTGTGTGAGATCTTCGACGGCGTTGAGAACGTGCGCGTTATCCACATGGAGTACAACGACAGCTGGATTCGCGACCCCGGCCCGGCGTTTCTTGTCAACGACAAGGGGGACGTGGCACTCTCGCACTTCCACTTTAATGCTTACGGCGGTTTCATTGACGGCCTGTATTTCCCGTGGGACAAGGACGCTTCCATTGGCCTGCAGGTGGCACAGCTCGAGCAGGTTAACCGCTATCGTCCCGAGGATTATATCCTCGAGGGTGGCTCGTTTAACTGCGACGGCCAGGGCACCGTGGTGACCACCGAGATGTGCCTGCTCAATGAGGACCGCAACCCCCAGTACACCAAGGAGCAGATCGAGGAGAAGCTTGCCGAGTACCTGGGCATCGAGAAGGTCATTTGGATCAAGGATGGCATCGACCCGTTTGAGACCAACGGGCACGTGGACGACGTCGCATGCTTTAGTGCGCCCGGCGAGGTCTGCTGCATGTGGACCGATGATCCCAACCATAAGTTCTACAAGGAGTGCCAAGAGGCGTATAAGACGCTTTCCGAGACGACGGATGCCCGTGGCCGCAAGCTCAAGATCCACAAGGTGATTATGCCTGCGACCTCGGTATATATGACCGAGGAGGAGGCCAGCACGATTGACCCCGTCGAGGGCGTGCTGCCGCGTACCCCCGAGGATGCTTTCGAGCCGAGCTACCTCAACTTCCTGCCCATCAACGGCGCAGTGCTTGTACCGCAGTTCGGCGATCCCAATGACGCCCAGGCGCTCAAGGATATCCAGGCTGCTTATCCGGACCGTGAAGTCATCGGTATCATGACTCGCGAGGTTATCTACGGCGGCGGCAACATCCACTGCATCACCCAGCAGCAGCCCAAGGCGCGCTGTAAATAGCAGTTCCATGGTGAACAGTGCTTGATTGTCCGCACGCGAAAGTCCGCCGACTTCAATGGTCGGCGGACTTTTTGTGTGGTGGTTTCAGCTGAACGGCGGGCCGTGCGGCTTGGGTGTGCGGGCACACAATCTGGGGAAACCAAACAGATTGGGGCCTTATATGATCGACTCGAAGGGAAACGTGCGACCCGAGGGCATGTTTAACAGGGCGTACCTGGCCCCCGAAGCCCAGCGCGCATACGATACGCTGCTCGAGTGCGTGCTCAACGGGCAGAAGGGTTGCGAGGCTTCGGCGCATGCGGGCATGGATACCATCAAGGCGCTCGTATAGCTTTACGCTTTCGGATGTGACACATAGGACTGCGTGCGCCGCTCCCGGCTATATTGCCCCCGAGGTGCTTCAACTCATGGAGATAGCCGGCATCAGCGATTTCGAGAGCTTGGCAGCGTCCACGAATGCCCCCGTGTTTACGCCACAGACGGATGACTTTGGACTCGCGGTCCATATCTTTAAGATGCTTAACCGCGGAATACACCCATACGCTTCTGGTGAGCTGGACTTGGACATATTTGACCTGGACGACGATGACATTCCGCCTGCACCATTGATAAACAGCTGCGTGTGTAATGGGCACAGCCCGTTTGTGGGGACGTTGGTCGGATACGTTGTCCCAAAGTACGCTCTTGAGCTCGATGATTTTAGCGGCACTATGGGCGAGGCACTCCGTCGATCGCTGTATGGCAGGGCGGAGGAGCGTCTTGACGCACGCACATGGGCGCGCCTGCTCGACCGCTATCTATCCGAGACAGTTGTGTGCAAGCGTGGCCATCTCCACCACTCGTTACAGCACGAATGCCCTTGCTGCCGAGGAGAGCGCGCCTTGTTGACTCGTCTTGGTTGATGGTTTGGGCCGTCTTGTAGAAAGCCCGTGAGGCGACATGCAAGTTAATCCTGCGTGTCGCCTCCGTACATATAGACGATAAATCCGTCGCCGGTGTCCTGGCTGTGATCCTCCAAGATGCGCTTCATGTTGAGGTGCTCGTAGAACTGCCAGTCGGAGTTGCAGTCGCTCATCAGGAAGAATTTGGTGCACCCGGCTTTGGCGAGTTCGGCGCGCGCAAGGTCGATGAGCGCACGGCCGAGCCCCTTGCCCTGCCATTCGGGCACGATGATGATCAGGTTGAGCTGGCCTTGGGCATATTCGTTGCCCGTGGCGGCAAAGCGGTCGGCTGTTGCCTTCTCGCGGCTATCGCCAAAGAGCGAGCCTTCGAGCTTGGCATCGGCGGTCTTTGCCATCTCGGTTGCCTGGACGAACATCTCGTTGTAGCAGGGCTCCCACGTGGGATTGGTGCGTGGTTTGCCGTCTTCGAAGATACCGATGCAGCAAGCGGCGATGATGCGGCCTTCAGCTTCGGCAACGAGCGCGATGGGGGAGCGCTGCAGCTGCATGGCGATGTTAAAGCGCGCACAGAAATCGGCGGCTTCGACGTCGCCTCGGTTGCGCAGCGTGTTGCACCACAGCTGGTTGTAGATGGCGGCGATGCCGGCCAGGTCATCGAGCGTGGCGGCACGCAGAGTTACGTTGTCAAGGCTCATGGGGGCTCCTT
>DBGFLF010000065.1:0-7721 GCA_048528725.1 Collinsella sp. | reverse complement strand
CGCGGGCCGAGGGTCGATCCGGGTCCCATGTTCCAACAGAGGATCCAGGAGTCCATCGAGACGCTCCAGGCGTTCGGCTACGGCATCACCGAGCCGGACGACCGAAATATCGCCATACGCGACGTGAAGACGAACAGTTGGCTCTAGCTCACCGAGTACGCGGCAGTGCTGGGCCCATCCCAACTGAGGTCACGGTGGTCCGATAGGGGCGCCGCCCGCGGCATGCGCCGCGGAGCGGTATCCCCTACCGAAGGGCGGGGATGCCCTCCGCTTCCAGTTCGGAATCAGCCGTCGGAGGCGTTCGGCTGACTGCGGGAACGGCCTGTCCGCTCAATGTGTTCGGCTGAGATCGGAAATCAACCCAACACGAGCCGGACACGCGCCAGACGGCTCTTCCCCGTACGGCCTTCCCCCTTACGCTCATGTTGCAGGCATGTAACGCCGCAGCGAGCGCGCCTTTTTTGCGCCAGACAGGTACAATGATGAACACTGTACCGTAGCGGAGCGCCCCGCGCGCGCCGCAATCACGCGAAAGGGTTTCCCATGGCCGAGATCTCGTCCTCCCGTATCGTCATCACCGTCCTTGGCAAGAACCGCCCCGGTATCGTCGCCGGCGTCACCCGCGTTCTGGGCGAGGCCAACGTCGACATCCGCGACATCACGCAGTCCATTATCGAGGACATCTTCACCATGACCATGCTGGCCGACACCGCCGAGTCCAAGCTCGACTTCGCCGAGCTGCAGAAGGCCCTGGCCGAGGCCGGCGAGCTTTCGGGCGTCAACGTGTCCATCCAGCGCGAGGACGTCTTTAACTTTATGTACCGCCTGTAGCGAACAAGCCGCCGGGGATTGCCTGACACGCGCATGCCCATGCAAGCCACCCCGATGCGGCCCGGAGAGGAGCGCGCATGGCCTACGACGCCAAGAAAATCTATTACCGCTTCGATGACCACTTGAGCCGACTGGTTCTGGATTACGAAGCAAGCCGCCAGATTTCGTCTGAAAGCGAAAGCCTCTACCACGGCCTGCCGACCGACCCTTATGACGAGGGCTTGTTCGAAGAGCACAATGTCAAGCGCGGCCTGCGCAATGCCGACGGCTCGGGCGTGGTCGCGGGCCTCACTCGTATCTCGGATGTGCACGGCTACAACAAGGTCGACGGAAAGGTCGTGCCCGATCAGGGCAAGCTCACGCTTCGCGGCTACAGCATCGAGGATCTGGTCAACAATGCCCAGGCCGAGAATCGCTACGGCTACGAGGAAGTCGCCTATCTGCTTATCACGGGTTCGCTGCCCAACAAGGAAGAGCTCGACGGCTTTTGCGAGCGCCTGGGCGCCTTTAGACATCTGAGCGACGAGTACGTCAAAGAGTTCCCTATGACCACGGTGTCGTCGAGCATCATGAACGTGCTCCAGCGCGCCGTGCTGCTGCTCTACGCCTTCGATGCCGAACCAGACGTGATCACGCCCGAGCATGAGATCGACGTGGCTATTTCCATGCTCGCACGTCTCCCGCGCATCGCCGCCTTCGCACACATGGCCTCGATCGCCAAGCTTCGCGGCTCCGAGGTTCACGTGCCGCACCCCACGCCCGGCCTCTCCACCGCCGAGACCATCCTACAGGTGCTCCGCGGCGGTATGGCGTTCACCCGCGATGAGGCCATGCTGCTCGACGTGATGCTCATGCTGCATGCAGAGCACGGCGGCGGCAACAACTCCACGTTTGCCTGCCGCGTGCTGTCCTCCTCGGCCACCGACCCGTATTCCGCCTACGCCGCGGCCATCGGCTCGCTCAAGGGCCCGCGCCACGGCGGCGCCAACGCCAAGGTCGTGTCCATGCACGAGGACATCCGTGCGCATGTCTCCAACTGGGAGGACGAGGACGAGGTCGCAGCCTACCTGAGCAAGATTCTCGATAAGCAGGCCTTCGACGGCACGGGCCTCATCTACGGCATGGGCCACGCCGTCTACACGCTGAGCGACCCGCGCGCCGAGGTCTGCCGCCGTTACGCGCGCTCGCTTGCCGCCAAGAAGGACTTGGGCGAGGAGTTCGCGCTCATCGAGCGCATCGAGCGCCTGGCCCCGCAGGTGATGCGCGACCACGGCATGACCAAGCCCATCTGCGCCAACATCGACCTGTACACGGGCTTTATTTACAAAATGCTCGGCGTGCCCGAGACGCTCTTTACACCGCTGTTCGCCGTCGCCCGCATGGCCGGCTGGTCGGCGCACCGCATGGAAGAGCTCTTCTGCGCGCACCGCATCATCCGTCCCGCGTATCGCCCGGTTATCGAGCCGCTGGAATACAAGCCGCTCGCCGATCGCTAGGACGCGGACCGTTATAGAACCCGAGCGTGGCCAGGGCATCACCGCCCTCGGCCACGCTTTTTATGCCAGTAGAAAGGATCGCAGCGAATGATTGTGTTTTCCGATATGGATGGAACGCTGCTGACGAGTGATAAGCAGATGAGCGACGCCGCCTGGGCGATGCTCGACGAGCTTGCGCGACGCGGTATTGAGTTTGTGCCCTGCACGGGGCGCCCGCTGTCGGGCGTCTTTGAGCCCATCCTCGCCCACCCCGCCGTACACTACGCGGTCTGCGCCAACGGCGCCAGCGTCTGGCAGCTCGACGACGGTATGCCCACCGATACCTCACGTGCTACGCGCATTTTGAGCCGACCGCTCGACCGCGCCATCGCCCACCGCGTCCATCGCATTGCCGCCGGCCATGACGTCACCTTCGATATCTTCGCGGACGGGCAGTGCTTCCTCCCCCGCTCGCTCTACACGCGCCTAGACGAGTTCTGTGGCGGCGACCCGCGCATCGCGGCTTCGCTCAAGCGCACACGAACACCGATCGACATGGATATCGACAGCAAGATCGACGAGGTCGAGACACTCGAACGCATCGCCATGTACTGGCACGACCCGGCCGATCGCGACGCCATCGCGGCTGCGCTTGATTCGCTCGGCGGGATCGAGGTCACGCGTTCGTACGCCATGAATATCGAGGTCATGGGCGAGGGCGCTACCAAGGGAACGGCCCTCACTTGGCTATGCGAGCACCTGGGCGAGCGTCTCGCCGACGCCTGGGCCTTTGGCGACAACATCAACGACATCCCCATGCTGCAGGCGGCGGGCCACGGCATGGCCATGATCAACGCCGAGCCCGAGGACCGCGAGGCCGCTGACGCCATCACCGAGTTCGACAACGACCACGACGGCGTCGCCCACGCCATCATGGCTGCCCTCGCCTAGCAGCAGCAACCCGGCAGGGTAGCTAATTTGGGACGGGGCCATTTTAGCTACCCACGGAAAACCGCAAGGACTGTCCCCGGCTGCCGGCAGAAAAGGAACGTCCCCAACTGCCGGATTAGGCGAGGCTCTCCAGCACGCAACGGAGCTCCTGTTGGACGGCGTGGTCGCGGTTACGACCCACCACGCGATCGGCAACGGCCTTGAGCGCGGGGCGCGCGTTTTCCATCGCGCAGCCCGTGCCGACAAAGCGAATGATCTCATAGTCGTTCATCAAGTCGCCAAACGCCATGACCTCGTCGCGCCCAATGCCGTAATGCTCCGCAAGCTGCGCGATGCCCGAGGCCTTCGACACGCCGGGCTGCATGGCGTCGATCCACGCGTTGCCCGAAGGCGCAAAGGTAAAGAGCTGACCGAGCTCGCGCTGTAGCACGTAGGCGCTGTCCATAACGGCACCGTCGTCGCAAAAGATGCTCGCCTTGATGATATTTACGCTGGGATCGGGCAGCTCCCAAATACGCTCGGCATTGGGAAGGTCCTTATCGACCTCACACACGAACTTGCACTCGTCATCGAGCAAGAAGGACTTGGTTCGGTCAAAAAGTGCAAGATGCAGATTGGGAAACGTCGCGACGGCCTGGGCGAGCCTTCGAATCGCCAGGTGCGAATACACCTCGCGGTCTACCATCTTACCGTCGGCGTAGACCTGGGCGCCGTTAGCGGCGACAAAGTCCATCTTGTCGCGAACAGGTGCAAAGAACTCGCACAGGCGGTCGTAACGACGGCCTGACGATGCGGCGAAATGCACGCCATGCTCGTGTAGCGCCAGAATCAGTTCGTAGGTCTCGGGAGGCACCTGGCCGTTTTCGTCAAGCAACGTGCCGTCCATATCGGATGCAATCAGTTTAAACATAGAAAAGCTCCCTTCGGGCTTGATGGAATCGGACGTATATCCAATTCCAACGTACCCAAAGGGAGCTCAAATAAGACTCTGCGGGCGTAAACGTTACAAGGACCTAGCAAATAGCTCACACATGCCAGAGGTCTCACGGTCGCGGCGTCAGGCGACACGCCACCCCGACGACTAGTCGTTTAAGAACGTCCCCGATGACTAGTCGGCGTAGGTGAAGGTCGTGACGTCGAACATGCCCTCGGGGCGGATGCGGAGCGTCGGGATGACCGGCAGGGGCAGGAAGATGATGCCCATGATGGGGTCGAGCGGCGGCTCAATACCCATGGCGCGCGCCTTGACCATAAAGTCGTCGTGCTGCGCGGCAACATCCTCGGCCGTGCCCTCGCTCATAAGGCCACCGAGCGCCAGCGGAATGCGCGCCACGACCTCGCCGTTGCGCACCAGCACGTGGCCGCCCTGGCCCACGGCCTCAACGGCAGCCATCATATCCGCCGCATTGTCGCCCACCACGCACACGTTGTGCGAGTCGTGGCCGATCGTGGAGGCAATGGCACCGCCCGTGATGGTGAAGCCGCGCACCCAGCCGCGACCGATATGCTTGCCGACGAGCCCCATGCCGGCGGGACCGTCGCCGTCGACGCCCTCGGCCTGCAGCGACACGCCGCGGCCATGGCGCTCGATAAGCATAATGCGACGCAAGTCCTCGTCAGTCTCGGGACGAACCATGCCCGTGATAGCCATGCCAGGGATCACATCAATAACCGCCTCGCCCGGCTTAAAGGCATAATCGAACACGTCAAGCGAAAGCTTCGGCAGCTTAACGGAAGCACGCAGCTCATCGGCAAGCGCTGCGACCTCAGCGGTCTCGGGCGCAACCTCGCCCACAAAGGCGCCGTCCTGTGCCACGAGCGCACCGGCGGCATACACGCGATGCGGGGCCGTGGCAAAGGTCAGGTCATCGAGCACCAGCAGGTCGGCGCGCTTGCCCGGAGCGATCGCGCCGCGGAGCTCATGCGGGTCACGACAGCCGTGGTCCAGGCCAAAGGCCTCGGCCGTGGAAAGAGACGCCATGGAGATGGCGACCACCGGGTCGATGCCGGCCTCGATGGCCACGCGGCAGGCGTTGTCGATCATGCCGGTCGAAAGCGCGTCGGAGGGAGCGCGGTCGTCGGTCGCAAAGCAGCAACGGCGAGCACGGGCGGGGTTTTCCAGCAGCATAGGCGACAGGTTGGCAAGGTCATGGCTGCAGGTGCCCTCGCGCAGCATGACATACATGCCGCGGGATAGCTTGTCGAGCGCTTCCTCGGGAATCGTCGACTCGTGGTCGGCGATAATACCCGCTGCGGCATAGGCGTTGAGATCCTTGCCGGCAACAAGCGGAGCATGGCCGTCGACCTGTTTGGACGGCGTCTGATTGGCAGCGTCAATGCGAGCGCAGGTCTCGGGATCGGCCATAAAGACGCCCGGCAGGTTCATCATCTCGCCCAGACCAAAGACATCGCCCGGATGCTCGGCAAAAAACGTCTGCATATCGGCAGCCGAAATAACGGCACCGGCCTGCTCGTCGGGCAGCGCGGGCACGCACGAAGGCATCATGTACTTGATGGAGATGGGTGCGCGGCGGCCGTCCTCGATCATAAAGCGCAAGCCGTCGAGACCGGCAACATTGGCAATCTCGTGGCTGTCGGCAATGGCGGTGGTAGTACCGCGCGTCGCGGCCATGCGAGCATACTCGGCGGGACGGATGTTCGAAGACTCGATATGCAGATGCCCGTCAATAAAACCGGGAGCGAGATAGCGACCCTGGCAGTCGATAACCTCGGCAGCCTCGTAGGTGCCAGCGACATCGTCGCGACCATCGTAGAGCACGCCGACGATCACACCGTCCTTGACGGCAACGCTGCCGGGCGCCACACGCTGGCCATACACGTCGACGATCTGCGCATTGGTAAACAGCGTGTCGACGGGCACGCGGCCCTCGGCGGCCTCGATCACAGACCTCATGACCTCAACGGACATACATACTCCTTTAACCGTAGAAAAAAGCTGCGGAGCGGACAGACCTTCACCGCAGCATGCTCATAGCCATTGTATGCCCAAACGATGGGCCAACAATACGCCCCTCCGCTTAACGGCACACGCCGCATGGCGCAATGGGGACAGGTTGCTTTGCACCAAAAAGAAACGTCCCTAAGTGCCAACCAGGACAACGCCGTAGGTGGAGGACGGACAGCGAGCGGACTCCAGAGCGAACAAATTGGCATGAAAAGAGGACGGCATAGACCTTCTGGTCATGCCGTCCTCTTTGAATGACAAGTTGTCGCTCTGGAGCCCGCGCAGCGTCGAACTGTTACGCGGTTTGGTAAAACCGCGTAACTAAATAAGCTTGAAGCCCTTGCGCTTACCCACAGAAAGGGTGTCGCCCAGCTTGAGGGCGCTGGGATCGATGTTATAGCTCTTGGGAGCCACGGCCTTGCCGTTGATTTTGACGCCGCCGCCGTCGATATCGCGACGAGCCTGGCCGGCGCTCGCCGAAAGACCCAGGTCCTTGAGCAAGCCGGCGAGGTAGATCTGGCCCTCGTCGTTGACGGTCAGCTCGACATGCTTCTCGGGGAAGTCGGCGAGCTGGCCCTCCTTGAATACGCGGTCGAACTCGGCCTGAGCCTCGTCGCCGGCGCCGGCGCCGTGGTAGGTGTCGCACAGGTCGCGGCCCAGAGCGCGCTTGAGCTCGTAGGGGTCGGCAGAACCATCGGCCAGGGCGGCGTCGATCTTGTCGACCTCGGCCGGGGTGAGCGAGCTGGCCAGACGATAGTACTTGCCGATCATCTCGTCGGGGATGGACATGGTCTTGCCGAACATATCCTTGGGCGCGTCGGTCAGGCCGATGTAGTTGCCATAGGACTTGGACATCTTGCGCACGCCGTCAGTGCCCTCGAGCAGCGGCATGGTGAGCGCGATCTGCGGCTCCATGCCCATCTTCTCCATGAGCTCGCGGCCGGCGAGCAGGTTGAAGAGCTGGTCGGTGCCGCCCATCTCCACGTCGGCCTTGATCTGCACGGAGTCAAAGGCCTGCATCACGGGGTACAGGAACTCGTGCAGGGCGATCGGCGTCTGAGACTGGTAGCGCTTGGTAAAGTCGTCGCGCTCAAGGATGCGGGCGACGGTGAACTTGGAGCACACCTGCAGCAGGCCGGCCAGGTCCATCGAAAGGATCCAGTCGCCGTTGTGCACGATGGTGGTCTTCTCGGGATCCAGGATCTTCATGGCCTGGCTCACGTAGGTCTCGGCATTGGCCTCGATCTGCTCCTGCGAAAGCTGCGGACGCGTGGAGTTCTTGCCCGAGGGGTCGCCGATCAACGCGGTACCGTTGCCGATGATGAGGGTGACGTTGTGGCCCAGGTCCTGGAACTGACGCATCTTGCGCAGCGGCACGGCGTGGCCCAGGTGCAGGTCGGGGCTGGTGGGGTCGACGCCGAGCTTGATGTTGAGGGGCTCGCCCTTCTCAAGCTTCTTGCGAAGGTCGGCCTCGAGAACGATCTGCGCGGCGCCCGAGG
>DBGFLF010000064.1:0-4355 GCA_048528725.1 Collinsella sp. | reverse complement strand
TCACCGAGATATTGCCTTCCCGGTTTCGAAACTTTAAAAGAATTCGAGTTTCGAAACCGGAAGGAGCGGATGATGGCCTGGGTAGACCGCAACACGTACCTGTAGCGGCTTTGGGCGCTTGAGGGCACCCGGGACATCAAGGTGATCACGGGGATGCGCCGCTCCGGCAAGTCCGAGCTCATGAAGGCGTTCTCCGCCTCCGTTGCGCGGAAGGACTCGTCCTCCAACAACGTCTACATCGACCTGCTGGACCTCGAGCGGCATTATCAAGCGTGTGCGTTTTCGTAGGCCTCTTTGATTTCTTCTGGCAAGCCGTCGGGAATGAGCGCCTTCAGCTCAGCCTCGTCGTTGCCCTGATTCAGCTGCTCGTAGTACCAGCATTTGAACTTCAGCATATCCAGCGCGCGGTTCATGTTCGCGATCTCCGACTCCATGTGGGCCTTCCGCTCCTCGAACATGGCCTTGCGTTTGGGATAAGTCGATGGGCCCTCCGCGCACCATTCCATGAACAGCCGGATGTCCTTGATCTCCATCCCCGCCTTCTTCAGGCATTCGATGACCCGAAGCGCCTCGAGTTCCGTATCGCCGAATTGGCGAATACCGGACGCCCGCTTCAATTCCGGGAACAGCCCCTGTTTGTCGTAATACCGCAGTGTTGAGGTGGGCAAACCGAACATCTCCGCCACCTGTCCGATTGTGTACACGCGCATCCTCCATTCATTTTCAAGTTGAAGCTTGACCTAAAGTCAGGTTTAGGTAATACCGTCATTTTCGTCAATGCAAATAGGGAGTGCAAGGGGTGCTCCGTCATGGGCAAAAAGGTTTTGGTGGTTTCTTCGAGTCCGCGAAAGAATGGCAATTCCGAGACGCTGGCGGACGCCTTCGCCAACGGCGCGCGGGAGGCGGGCCACAGCGTGGAGACCGTGCTCCTGCGCGAAAAGCAGCTGGGCTTCGGCAGGGGCTGCCTTGCCTGCCTAAAGCTGGGGCGCTGCGTCATCCAAGACGATGCCGTGGAAATTGCCGCCAAGATGCACGACGCCGATGTTCTGGTGTCGCAACGCCCGTCTACTACAGCGTCTGCGGGCAGCTCAAGACCATGCTGGACCGCGCCAACCCGCTCTTCGGCTCCGATTATGCATTTACCGAGGTGTATCTATTGGCAGCGGCGGCGGAGGGCGGGCGCTCGACCTTCGAGGGAACGGAGAAAGCCGTACGAGGCTGGGTTGACTGTTTCCCCCGTCGCGCGCTCGCCGGAACGGTTTTCGCCGGCGGTGTGAGCGGCGTGGGCGAAATCGCCGGGCACCCTGCACTGGAGCAGGCGCGACGAATGGGCATGGAAATCTAGGCGGGCTGCTTGGCCGCGCAAATGCGGATTGGTTTTTTCGGATGTGATCACGTAAATTTGAATCAAGCCGGCGGAGGAGCAATCGGCCAATGAGATTGTGCCTGGAACGCTTGAACAAAATATTTGATTCGCAAGCGATTGAATAGCTCCATCTGTTTTGGTTAAAACAAGCTGCGTGCCGCGCGCCTGCGGTACGAAGGAGGGAGAAGCTATGAATATCGTTGTACTGAGCGGCAGCCCTCGCAAAGGTGCCAATACCGACACCATGGTCGACGCATTTGCAGAGACTGCGCGTGAGAGCGGTCATACGGTGGAAGTCATTCGTGTTGCCAGCAAGAAGATCGGCGGCTGCCTGGGGTGCCAGTACTGCTTTGCCCATAAGGGTGAATGCGTGCAGAAGGACGGGATGGCCGGTGTGATCGAGTCGCTCAAAGAGGCCGACATGGTCGTTTTCGCCTCGCCCATCTACTGGTTTGACATCACCGCGCAGGAGAAGATCGCCATCGATCGCCTGTATGCCTTCGGTGCTACGGGATTTCCGTTTGCCAAGACGGCTCTGCTCCTCGACAGCCATAGCGATGGGGTCTATGACGCGGCGATTGCTATGTACAAGGCCACTTGCGCTTACTGCAAGTGGGACGACCAGGGCATCGTCACTATCAGCGGCATGACCGAGCGCGACAGCATGGCCTCGTCACCCAAGCTGGAAGAGGTGCGCGAGCTTGCTCGTAGGCTTGCCTAAGGGCAGGCGAGGGCCGGTTGCTGCTAACTTTAAACGCGGAAAAATGCCCGCGATGAGAAACGACGAGGCCCGGACGCAGTGCTACTGCGTTCCGGGCCTCGTCGTTTTGCGAGCTCATGACGGTTCGGTCGCCGTTGTTTTAGTCAAACAGACTCGGCATGTCGTTTTCCTTCATGAGGGCACCGGCGGAGGGGAGGCTCTGCGCGGTGAACTTCTCGGCCGAGACGCCGGCGCCAAGGATCTCTTCGGTTGTGCCGACGGTGGTGACCGAGCGGCCCTTCTTGGCGGTAAAGGCCTGGACGCCCTGCGTGTTGGTAGTCGTCTTGGTCTTGAGCAACGACGTGTTGAAGTTCATCAAACGATAGTCGCTCGAGACCAGTGCGATGTCGCGGTCTTCCTTGAGCACCTGGGCATACAGCAGCTTGCTGCCGCCGTAGATGGCGTTCTTGAGGCGCTTGCGGTTGGTCTTGGTGACGTATCCAGAAAGCGCGACGCGCACCACGCGGCCGTTCTCAAAGACGAACAACACGTCGGCCTTGTAGTCCTCGGGGTCGATGACCCAGATGACGCTCTCGTCGGGTTCCATCTCAAGATCGGTCGGCAGGTACGAGCCCAGCTGGGCCGACTTGGTGTCCTCAAACGCCGCAACCTTGCATTTGTACACCTGGCTCTTGTTGGTAAAGACCAGCAGCTCGTGGGTGTTGGAGGACGGGAACTCGATAAAGGGTTTGTCGCCGTCCTTGTACTTGAGCGTGGTCGCCTTCTTGAGCACGCGGTCCGTCATCTTCTTAAGGTAGCCATCGCGCGAGAGCATGATGGTCACCGGGTACTCCTCGACCTCGAGCTCCAAGCTTACCTCGATAACCTCATGGGGCTCGATCCTGCCCGTGCGACGCGGCATCACGTACTTCTTGTTCACCGCGGCCAGCTCGTCGCTGATGACCTTCTTGATGTTCTCCTCGCTGGAGAGGATCTCCTCAAGCTCGGCAATCTCGCCCTCAAGCTTAGCGATGTCCTTGGTGCGGTTGAGGATGTACTCCTCGTTGATGTTGCGGAGCTTAAGCTCGGCAACAAACTCGGCCTGGGTCTCGTCGATGTCGAAGCCGCGCATAAGGTTGGGCACGACCTCGGCCTCGAGTTTGGTGCCGCGGATGATGGCGATGGCCTTGTCGATGTCGAGCAAGATCGCCTCGAGGCCGTGCAGCAGGTGCAGGCGCTCGGACTTTTTGCCCAGGTCAAAGTTAATGCGGCGACGCGTGGACTCAATACGCCATTTGACCCACTCGTGCAGAATCTGGCGCACGCCCATAACACGGGGATAGCCGTCGACCAGCACGTTGAAGTTGCACGAGAACGAATCCTGCAGAGTGGTCGAGCGATAGAGCTTGGCCATGAGCTTGTCGGGGTCGACACCGCGCTTAAGGTCGATGGCGATGCGCAGGCCCGAAAGATCGGTCTCGTCGCGGATGTCGGCAATCTCCTTGACCTTGCCCTCCTTGGAGAGCTTGACGATGCGCTCGATGATGACATCGGTCTTGGTGGTGTAGGGGATCTCGTAGACCTCGATGATGCGCTCTTCGGGAATCCAGCGCCAGCGGGAGCGGATCTGGAAGCTGCCAAGACCGGTCTCGATGATCTTCTCCATCTCCTCGCGGCGGTAGATGATCTCGCCGCCGGTCGAAAAGTCGGGCATGGGCATGTACTCGAGCAGGTCGCAGTCGGGATCCTGCAGGTAATGCATGGTGGCGGTGCAGACCTCGTTGAGGTTGAAACCGCAGATGTCAGACGCCATGGCGACGCCGATGCCCTTGTTGGCCGAGACGAGGATGTTGGGGAACGTGGTGGGCAGCAGGCGCGGCTCCTTCATGGCGCCGTCGTAGCTGTCAACGAAGTCGACCGGGTCCTTGTCGATGTCCTTAAAGATCTCGGCGCTGATGGGGGAGAGCTTGGCCTCGGTATAACGCGAGGCGGCGTAGCTCAGGTCGCCCGAATAGTACTTGCCAAAGTTGCCCTTCGACTCCACGAAGGGGGCGAGCAGTGCCTCGTTGCCGGTGGCCAGACGCACCATCGTCTCGTAGATCGCGGCGTCGCCGTGCGGATTGAGCTTCATGGTCTGGCCCACGATGTTGGCGCTCTTCTGGCGCTCGCCCTTGAGCAGACCCATCTTGTACATGGTGTAGAGCAGCTTGCGGTGCGAGGGCTTAAAGCCGTCGATCTCGGGGAATGCACGCGAGACGTTGACGCTCATGGCGTAGGGCATGTAGTTGA
>DBGFLF010000063.1:0-2611 GCA_048528725.1 Collinsella sp. | reverse complement strand
GCAGTTTCGTGAAAATGGGGCTTGCAATCCGCTCCCGGACGTGGTAGAGTAACACCATCGACAAACCGATGACCGAGAGGAGTACCCATTTACGAAGCTTTCAGAGAGCAGCGGACGGTGGAAGCGCTGCAGCGGACGAATGGCGAATGGACTCGCGAGGGCAAACCGATTGCAGCAGCATGAGGGGCGACGGTGGCCGCGGCCGTTATCCGGCGGAGCGTATGATCGTACGTGCAAAGTGGGCGCATGAGCGCCAACATGGGTGGCACCGCAGGAGTTACAGTCTTGTCCCATGAAACGGAAGGAACCGTTTCGTGGACGAGGCTTTTTTTATTGCGCAAATCACCGCAGGAGGGATGCATATGACGCGGATAACCAGACGATGGCGTGGCGGCCGGAGAATTTTGCCGCGTCAGACCGTATCCGAACATCACAAACCAACCGTTTCATAAAATATAAGGAGAATCTGCTATGAATAAAACGTTCCGGAAGATCGTCGGCGGCGCGCTCGCCGTCACCGCACTCATGGGTCTTGCTGCCTGCGGCAGCAAGACCGAAGACGACAAGGCCGAGGGTAAGACCTACAAGGTCGGCATCGTGCAGTTTGTGGACGATGCGTCCCTCAACCAGATCGAGGCAGCCATCGAGGCCGAGCTCGACGCCAAGGCCAAGGAGCTGGGCGTGACCTTCGATTACACGCTCTACAACGGTCAGGGCGACGCCACGACCCTCAACCAGATCGGCGCAGAGCTCGTCGGCAAGGGCGTGGATCTCATCGTCCCGATCGCGACCCCGGCCGTGAAGATCATGCAGTCCGCCACCGAGGACACCGAGATCCCCATCGTGTTCTCCGCCGTGTCTGACCCCGTCGGCAGCGGCATCGTCGATGCGCTTGACGCGCCCGGCGGCCGCATCACCGGCACGAGCGACGCGCTCAACACCAAGGGCCTGCTCGATCTGATGCTCGCCCAGAACCCGGACACCAAGACAGTCGGCCTGCTCTACTCCAAGAGCGAGGACTCGTCCAAGCAGCCGATCGCGGACGCGAAGGCCTACCTCGAGGGCAAGGGCATCCGCTGCGTAGAGAAGACCGGCACGACCACCGACGAGATCACCTCTGCCGTTGACGCGCTCATCGCCGAAAAGGTCGACGCCGTCTTTACCCCGACCGACAACACCGTCATGACCGCAGAGCTTGCCATCTATGAGAAGTTCCTCAGCGCCAAGATCCCGCAGTACTGCGGCGCGGACTCCTTCGCGCTCAACGGCGCGTTCGTCGGCTACGGTGTGGATTACACCGCGCTCGGCAAGATGACGGCTGACATGGTCGTGCAGGTGCTGGTCGACGGCAAGAGCCCCGCCACGCTGCCGGTCGCGACCTTCGACAACGGCATCGCCATGATCAACACCGAAAGCTGCACCGCGCTCGGCTACGACCTCGCGGCCGTCAAGCAGGCGTTTGACGGCAAGTGCAGCTCCGTGCTCGAGACGACCACACAGCAGAATTTTGACTGATATCTGACATCCCGAAGGAGGGGCGTTTATGCTGACAGTGTTGAAGACCGCGCTTGAGGTCGGCCTGATTTACGGCCTCGTCGCGCTGGCGCTGTTCATCAGCTTTTCGATCCTGAACATTGCAGACCTCTCGACCGACGGCTGCTTTACGCTCGGCTGCGCCGTGGGCGCGATGCTCACCATCGCGGGGCATCCGCTTCTGGCGCTGCCTGCGGCCATGGCCGCGGGTATGCTCTCGGGCTTCATCACCGCCTTTTTGCAGACGCGCCTCGGCGTGGAGAGCATCCTCGCCGGCATCATCTCGAACACCGGCCTGTACACGATCAACCTCGCGGTCATGGGCTTTTCGTCCAACGTGTCCATCACGGGGCGCGATACGGTCTTTTCGCTCTTTAAGGCGCTCACCGGCGGCAGCCAGTGGAGCACGCTGGTGCTGCTCGCGCTGCTGCTGGGCGTGATCGCGGTCGTGCTCATCCGGTTTTTCGGCACGTCGCTCGGGCTTTCCATCCGCGCGACGGGCGACAGTCTCGACATGGTCAGCGCCTCCTCCATCAACCCTAAGGTCACCATCACGATCGGCCTGTGCCTCGCCAACGCCATCACGGCGCTCGCCGGCTGCCTGATCGGTGAGTACAACAAGTTCTGCGACATCAACCTCGGCACCGGCATGGTCACGATCGCGCTAGCAAGTCTGATCATCGGCGAGGTCTTTGCCGGTCGCCGCGGCGGTGTCGGCAAGCGCGTCGTCTGCGTCGTGCTCGGCAGCATCGTCTACCGCCTGATCATCGCGCTGGCGCTGCGGCTGAACATCTCGGCCGAGTACTTCAAGCTCGTCTCCGCCGTCATCGTGGCTGTCGCCATCGCCGCGCCGAATATGAAGGACTATGTCCGTCTGGCAAAGATCCGCTCCAACGCGCGCAAGCTGCGCGCCCTGTCCGGAAAGGGGGATGAGACCGATGCTTGAGCTTTCCCACGTCAGCAAGACATTCAACGCCGGAACGGTGAACGAAAAGCGCGCCCTGTGCGACCTGTCGCTCACGCTCGCCGACGGCGAATTTGCCACCATCGTCGGCTCGAACGGCGCGGGCAAGAGCAC
>DBGFLF010000062.1:0-11306 GCA_048528725.1 Collinsella sp. | reverse complement strand
CGTATCCGGCGGAAACTTGAGCAAACTGCGCCCAGCCCGCATCGGAAAGATCGGGGTCGCCGACCAACACAATGTCGCAATCGGCGCCATGTGCAAGCTCAAGCATATTGAGGGCAACCTTTGACGCGCGACCGCGCTGCGCCTCGACCGTCGGCAGTCCCTCGAATACCGGCCCGCGAACGTTAGCATCACCCGGCACAAAAGCCATGATTTCGAATCCAAGCGCCGCAAGACGAAGATTCACCCGAGCAATGTCCTCCAGAGCTAAACCGGTATAAGGCTTGGGATAAAAATTGTGGCAGGCGGCAAAACGAGTCACATCGGCACCGGCCTCACGCCACGATGCGATTTCATCAGAACTCACCGTCGATGCATTGACCACTATGCGAAATACACCGGACAGCTCCGCGACCCGTTGGGCGCTAAAGCCATAGTCCAAACGAAGGTATTCCAACCCCAGATCGCGCAGGTCCTCGATGCGCTCAAGCCCGAGCAAATCGCACGTGCGAGGCCCCACATCGGCAATGAGCGCAATGCCGCGGGCGGAGAGCAGCGACAGCACATGACGGACCTTATCGGCATACGCCGCTCCCCCATCCTCGGGAATATGCAGTGAGGTGAACGCGTAGCGCGCACCCGCCGCGGCACCACGCTCAATCGTCCGCTCAATATCCTGCAAAGGGCTGGAAAGATAAATCGAAATACCCGTTTTCACGCTTCAACACTCCTTTAAAAAAGGCCGGCGGAGCAGTTAGCCCCGCCGGCACAACCATAGCATCAAGAAATCTGCCGCGCGCCGCGAGCCCTGAGCAACACGGCTCGCGATATCAAACTACTCGCCAAAGAACTCGTTGATCTTCTGCTCGTCGACGCCGAAGAACCACGTCAGGACAAAGCCGGCGGCATAGGCAAGCAGCATAGCGGCAACGTAGCCGAGCTGCTGACCAGGAACGACGATCAGCAGGCCAAACAGACCGGAAACGCCCTGAGAAACCGTGCCGATGTGAAGCAGCGCCGCGAGCGCGCCGCCAAATCCGGCACCCAGGCAGGCCGTCACAAACGGACGAACGAGCGGCAGCGTAACGGCATACATCAGAGGCTCGCCCACACCCAGGATTCCAACGGGAATGGACTCTGCAACGTACTTCTTGAGCTTGGCGTTCTTGGTCTTAAAGTACGGCGCCAAACCGGCACCGACCTGGCCGCCGCCAGCCATCATAAGGATGGGAAGCAGGTAATTGATACCCTTGGTAGCGCCGTCGGGATCGTTGAGCATAGCGTGGATCGGCGTGAGCGCCTGATGCAGGCCGACGGAAACCAGCGGCAAGAAGCCTGCCGACAGGATATAGCCACCCAGGACGCCCAGCTTCTCGAAGATAAAGGTCAAAACGCTAAAGATGGCAGTCGTCAGCCATGCGCCAACCGGCTGGATGACGAGCATCAGAGCAAAGGCGCCGATGATGAGCACCAGCAGCGGGGACAAGAACGTGTCGAGCGCGTTGGGCATAACCTTGCGAATCTGACGCTCCATCCAGGCAAAAAATGCGCCAGCGATAAGAGCCGCGATCATGCCGCCCGCTGCGGGGTTGTACTGCGCATTGGTGAGCGGCAGCAAGATGGCAGTGGCAGGATCGGCCGCGCCAGGCGCAAGCAGGGGCATGGCACTGTTGGCAATACACATCATGCCGGCGATGCCGCCCAGCGCAGCGGAGCCGCCAAACTCACGTGCCGCGTTATAGCCCACCAAGATGGGCAGATAGGCAAACAGGGCCCAGCCCATGGAGCGAATGCCCTGGTACCACCACTCGCCTGCAAGCGCGCCTGCCGTCGAGACGTTAATGACGTTGCAGATACCGTTGATGAGGCCAGCCGCAATGATGCCGGGAAGCAGGGCGACGAAGACATTGGAAATCTTCTTGAGGAAGGCCTGAACCGGCTTGGACTCGTACTTGGCCTTCTGCGCGGCCTTGTTTGTGGCCGCAGCGTCAACCACGCTCTCGTCAGCAACGCCTTTCGCAAGGCCGGTGAGCTTGGAGAACTCCTCGAGCACCTTATTCACCTTGCCCGGACCCAGCACGATCTGCATCGTGTCGTCCTCGACCAGGCCCATCACGCCGTCGAGTGCCTTAATGCCCTCCGTGTCGACGTTGCCCGCGTCTTTGACGGTCACGCGCAGGCGCGTCATGCACGCCGCGTTTGCGAGCACGTTGTCTTTACCGCCCAAAAGGTCCAGCAGCTTTTGAGCCAGCTCTTTGTTCGTCATAACTCCTCCTTGTATTGGGTATCTCGTCTGGATGTCATATCAGCTCACGCCGCGCACCTATTGGGCGTCGGCATTGCTCTTCTCATGGCCACTCACCGCAGCACGGACATGGCCTCTCGCTCGCTCAAGAGCTACCGCAGCCTGCTCGGCATCGCAGTCCAGCAGTACCGAGACAATAGCGGTTTTTACGTGGCCGCCGGCATCTGCAAGCGCCTGAATAGCGCACTCGCGCGTGCAGCCGGTCGCCTCCATCACGATGTTCTGGCCGCGCACCACCAACTTCTCGTTCGTCTGCTGCACATCGACCATCAGGTTTTGGTATACCTTGCCGATCTTGACCATGGCACCGGTCGAAATCATGTTGAGAATGAGCTTTTGAACCGTTCCCGCCTTGAGCCTCGTTGAGCCGGTCAGTACCTCGGGACCGGGCACGGGTTCAATGGCAAGATCTGCGCTCTCCCCGATCTTCGACCCTTGGTTGCAGGCAATTGCGATCGTCTTGCACCCAGTTGCCTTGGCGTACACAAGGCCGCCCACCACATAGGGAGTACGACCGCTTGCCGCCAGGCCAACGACAAGATCCTTGTCCGAGAGTCCACGCTCCCGCAGGTCGCTCGCGCCAAGCTCCTCGCTGTCTTCGGCACCTTCGACAGCCTTGATAAACGCCGTCTCGCCTCCGGCAATGAGCCCGACAATCAGATCGGGTGACACGCCAAACGTGGGCGGACACTCCGAAGCGTCGAGTACACCCAGACGACCGCTGGTGCCTGCGCCCATGTAAAAGACGCGCCCGCCGCGCTCGAGTGCCTCAGCAGCCCAGTCGATTGCTGTGGCAACCTGGGGCAACACCTTCGTGACCGACTGGACGGCACGAAGATCCTCATCATTCATCGTCGTGACGATTTGCAGCGATGTCATCGTATCGAGGTCCATAGACCTTTGATTACGCTGTTCGGTCGTGAATTTTGTTAAATCGAGCATTTCATTCACCTCATCTTTCCTGTTTCTCGATGTAGTTTTGCTTAATGACATGCGTCGCCCGTTCGTAGTCGCTGGCAACGTAAGCAGCGTACAGGGCATCGACAACCATAAGCTGGGCCATACGCGAAGCCATGGCGCCGCTGCGGACCAAGGGCTCACTCGCAGCGACGCCGAGCACGGCATCGGCCATGGTGGCAAGCTTGGATGATCCATCTACTTTGGTAACGGCCACAACGGGACAGTTGTGACGTTGAGCCTCGGCGGTGCAGTCCAGCACCTCTTGCGTCAAGCCCGAGTAGCTAAAGGCGATCGCCATATCGCCCTCATGCATGTTCTTGGCACACAAGAGCTGATCATGCCAGTCGTCGTACAGATGGCACTCTTTGTCGACACGCATGAGCTTTTGCGCCAGATCGTGCGCGACCAAACGAGAGGCACCGATACCGAACAGATTGACCGCGCGTGCCCGCTTAAGATAGGCCGCACATCGCTCCAAGACGGTGTAATCGAGCGTTCGCGCCGTCGCTTCGATCGTGCGCACGTTGCTTTTCATCACCTTCCCCACGATACGTTCGACGCTGTCATCCATGGAGATGTCCTCGAGGGCAACGTCTTTCTTGTCACCCAAGAGCGCCAGCTCGGCAATCAGTTCGCGCTGGAACTCCTTGTAGCCCGCAAAACCCAAGCGCTTGCAAAAGCGCAAAATGCTCGAGGGCGAGGAGAACGTGGCATCGGCAAGACCGCGAACGGACAGCCCGACCACCTCGTGCGGATGAGCGCTTACATATGCGATGACATTGCGTTCCGCCGGGCTCGCGCTGAGCTCACGCTCGCGAAGCCGCAAAAGCAATCCGTTTGCCATCTCAAACACCTCCGTTGAGAAGAATTAAAGACCAACGAACGATTCGTACCGGATACAAACAGCTTTTACGGTACATTGTGCCGCATCGTGGCGCACAAAGGGCGAGCGTTCTACCGCTCGCCCCTCAAATCCGACCGCTCGGAAATACGCGCGACACAAAATAATTCAACAAGGTCGCATTATCAGAAACGGGTTTGTTACCGGCTAGCGCCTCGCATGGGCGCCAATCGGCCGAGTCGCATAGTGCACCAACGCCGCTGCCAGCAATACCAGCAGCATCGCGGTGACATAGCCCGCAGCATCGAATCCTAAATCGATAACGTCGAAATGCCTGCCGGGAACAAAGATCTTATGTACCTGATCGCCAACGGAGCAGACGGCGCAAAAGAGCAACACGGGCACGCAACGGGAGCACACGCTCCACGGACGCCCGGAAAAGCAAACCACGACCACCGAGGCGAACAATCCGACGAAGAAAAACTCTACGGTATGGGCAACGCGACGGACGTTCGTGCCCACCCACATGCGAATGGAAGCAAGTCGGCCAGACCGTACATTCGAGGCAGCCGAATCGGTGCCCCCGGTCATTCCGCTCTCCGTATGAGCTTCATCCGTGGCATCGGCAGCCTGTACGCCCGTAGCTTGACCCTCCACCACACGCGCGGTGGACTCGCTCAGCAACGACGTCTCCACCGCATTTTGCTCCGTCAGCACCCAGATGCCCGCCAGCGTTGCAGCGAACAGAACGATCGCGGTCCATCCGATTATTTGTTTTACGCGCGCCAAGGGCCTACCTCCTTTTTTGAATATCAGCGAGTGTAGCCCCAAATGACATCGCCACCGTATCAAAATTTGAATCGCAACAGGAAGCGCCAAAGCGGCGCAAACCCCTACCCCGCCTCGCGCATCCAGCGATCGAACGTCCCCACGCACACGCCCAGGCACTTTGCTGCCTGGCTGCGGGTAATATCGCCTGCCTCATAGCTATCGCGTACCAGCTCAAACTGAGGAGGGCACGGCTTGCGAGGTCGACCGAAACGGACCCCTCGCGCCCGCGCCGCTGCAATCCCCTCCGCTTGGCGCCGATGAATATTCTCGCGCTCCACCTGCGCCACGTAGCTCAGCAGTTGTAGCACAATATCGGCAATCAGGGTATTGGTCACATCCGGCGCGCCGCTGGCCCTGGCGCGCGTGTCAAGCAATGGCATGTCCAACACCACAATGGCAACCCCGAGCTCCTTGGTAATGCGTCGCCATTCCTCAAGAATCTCGGAGTAATTACGGCCAAGTCGGTCGATAGAAAGCACCACCAGCACGTCCCCGTCTCCCAGGATGTGCAGCAGCTCGCGATACCGCGGGCGATCGAAGTCCTTGCCGCTCGCATGGTCGGCATAAATATTCGCCGAGCCCACGCCATAGGCGCCCAGCGCATCCAGCTGCCGATTTAGATTCTGATCGCGCGAACTCACCCGCGCATAACCATACACCGTCGCCATCTCATCCCCGCTTTCTTGTAAACCTGCCAAAAAGGGACAGGTTTATTTTGGTAGGTTTTACCTCTCGAATAGCAGGTAAGCGGGCGGCCGAGCAGACGGCAAGGTAGCCATGATCCAAATGCGGAGGGCGGCCCCGAAAGACCGCCCTCCGCTCTCCCGCCATGAGTCGAGATTTGGCTAATGGATAAGCTTAAAGTCCAAGTGCCCACGCGTGGTATTGACGCGCGAGACCTCGATAATCACGCGCTGGCCCAGTTCATAGCGAGTCCCCGTGTCGGCGCCCGTCAGCGTAAGCGCATCCTCGTCGAACTCGAACCACTCGTTGCCCAGACTCTTGATCGAAACCAAGCCTTCGACCTGCGTCAGGTCCAAGCGCACAAAGAGGCCCATGCTGCTGACCCATGAGACCGTTCCGGCATAGCGCTCGCCCAGGCGATCCTCATAGTACTGGGCAATCTTGATCTTTTGCGTCGCATGGCTGGCGGCATCTGCCGCGCGCTCGGCATCGCTGCATGCGCGGCAGATCTGCGGCAGAATGCGCGGCAGCGACTCGCGCCCCTTGCCGATCAGCCGCGGCGTACGGACCAAGGCGTCCTTGCCGCCGAGCTGCTCATAGGCCAACTGCAGTTTGAGCACGCGGTGCACCACCAGATCGGGGTAGCGACGGATGGGACTCGTAAAGTGGCAGTAGCACGGCGCGGCGAGCGCAAAGTGGCCCTCGTTGCGCGGCTTGTACAGCGCGCGCTGCATGCTGCGCAGAAGCAGCGTGTTGACGAGCGGTGCGTTTGCCGCACCGGCGGCAGCATCAACTGCAGCCTGCAGCCCATCGGGACTCCCCAGGGCAATACCGGCAGCACGGCGATCGTCGATGATGCCCAGCTGCGCCAGCGCAACGGCGGCACCGTGCAGGCTATCGGGGCTCGGATCCTCATGCACGCGATAGCAGGCCTCGATATCACGGTCTGCCAGCCACTCTGCAACGCACTCGTTGGCGAGCAGCATGGCTTCCTCGATAAGCGACGTGGCACACGAACGCTCGCGCGCCACAATCTGCACGGGTACTCCGTCCTCATCCAATAGAGCGCGAATCTCGGCCGTGTCAAAATCGACTGAGCCGCGGACGCGACGAATACGACGGCGAAGTTCGGCGAGTTCGTTGGCGGCGACAAGGAAATTGCCGAGGTCGACGTTGCAGCCGCGGGCGGCCTTCTCGCACGCAAGACCGCGCTCAAGCGCCTCCTCGCGCGAGGCCTCAGCAGCCGCAACATCCTCGGCCGCACCCTCCAGCACCCCATACTCCACCGCGCCGGCACGCACCAGCAGCGCCTCGGCGCCGTCATAGTCCATACGCACACGCGAGCGAATCACGCTGGGGTACGGATCGTAATGCCGCACGCGACCCTGCGCATCGAGCTCAATGTCAACGGTAAACGCTAGACGGTCCTCGTCAGGGCGAAGCGAACACAGGTCACAGGACAGGCGTTCGGGCAGCATGGGAAGCACGCGATCGGCCAGATACACCGATGTCGTACGATGGCGAGCCTCAAGATCGATATGCCCGTCCCAAGCCACATAGTGAGAAACGTCAGCGATATGCACACCCAGCTTGTAGCCACCCTCGGGCGTGCGCTCAAGCGAAATGGCATCGTCAAAGTCGCGCGCGTCGACCGGGTCGATCGTGATGACAAAGCGGTCGCGCAGATCGCGGCGGAGCGGGTCCTTAAGCGCCGCGGACACATCGAGCGAAAGTCCCTCGGCCTCGTCCAGCGCGGCCTCGGGATAGCTATCGGTATAGCCGTAACGCGCCATCACGTATTGAACGCCCAAATCGGGCGCGTCATCTCCGCCAATGCGGCGTTCGATCGTCACGGTGCCCGATTCCAGGCGCGTCGGGTAGGTCAAAATGCGCGCGACAACGGCATCACCCGGGTGGACGCCCAGACGATCCGCCGAGGTATCCTCGGGCAGAATGAAGAAGTCGGCCTTCAGGCGCGAATCGAGCGGCTCGATCACACCGAGCGGACCAGCGGTCTGGTACGTACCCACCACGCTTATGGCTGCGCGCTCAACCACGCCTTCGATCACGGCGCGCCGCTCACCGTGCGGGCTGTTCTTAATGCTCACGGCAATGGTATCGCCATCCATGATCTCGCGCTTACCGCGGCCCATGACCTTGTAGTCGCCGTTTTCGGTTACAACGTAGGCGCTATGCTCATGGAGCTGCACGCGCCCGGTCAGGCTCGGACGGCGTTCGCTGCGCACCGGCCCGCGCTTATTGCGAGCTCCACGCTTATGCTTGTTATTGCGCCCCATGGCGCCTCCTAACTATCGATTGCGAACTCCAAAGAGTCTACCCAAATGATCCGTTTTCCTGCCGTCCCCTAGGGATCAAAAAACGGGCCGCCCCGCAAGAGACGACCCGTTGGAAGGGATGAATTCCAGGCATGCCTACACGCGCAGGTAGCGGCGCATGGCGATGGCAGAACCAAAGAGACCGATAATCACGCCGACCAGAATCAGCGCAGCATAGGTCACCAGGTAGTACTGCATCGGCAGGGCAAACGACATCCAGCCGATGCTCTCCTGCAAACGCGGAATCATCAGATTGCGCAGCAGCTCCAGAACGCCGATGGAAAGCAGCGAGCCCAAAATGGCCTGCAGTACGCCCTCGGTGATAAACGGGCCGCGAATGAAGCCGTTGCTGGCGCCGACCAGACGCATAATCGCAATCTCACGACGACGCGCCGTGATGGACAGGCGAATCGTGTTGTTGATGAAGATGAATGCGATAAAGGTCAGAAGGCCAACGAGCACCACGGCGGCGATGCGGATGTAGTTGGTCACCTGGAACAGGCGGCTCACTTCCTCCTGGCCGTACAGCACGCTCGCGTTGACGTCGCCGTCATCCGCGATCTTCTGGAAGTCGGTGTTCTTCTTGAGCTTCTCTGCCGTGCTCTCGACCTTGGACGGATCGTCCATCTCAATTGCAAACGAAGCCGGCAGCGGGTTCTGGCCATCGAGCGCGCTCATGGTGGCGTCGGCGTTGCCCGACATCTTGCTCGTATACTCGGCCAGCGCGTCGTCCTTGTCCTTATAGGTCACGGACTTGACGTTATTCCACGTCTTAAGCTCGGCCTCAAAAGCCTGAACATCGGCCTGATCGGCGTCATCGCTAATGAACGCGTTGATGACAACCTGATCCTCGACGGTGCCGATCACGGAGTTCAGCATCGCGGAGCCCATGATGAACAGGCCGATGATAAACAGCGAAAGGAAGATCGTGATGACGGCGCCGAGCGAGGTAGTCCAGTTACGGAAGAAGTGGCTGATTGCCTCTTTGAAGGAGTAGCCCACGTTAGTTGGTGCCATAGTTGCCGTAGCCTCCCCTCTCCTGGTCGCGGATAACGTGGCCGCCCTCGAGGGCGATCACGCGACGGTGCATGCTATCGACCATCTCGCGGTCGTGCGTGGCGACGATCACGGTGGTGCCGGTGCGGTTAATACGCTCGAGCAGCTTCATGATGCCCAGCGAGATCGCCGGGTCGAGGTTACCCGTGGGCTCGTCGCAGATCAGCAGCGGTGGACGGTTGACCATAGCGCGGGCGACGGCGACGCGCTGCTGCTCGCCACCGGAAAGCTGGTCGGGCAGCGAGTCCATCTGATCGGCCAGACCGACCAGACGCAGCACCTCCGGCACCTGGCTGCGAATGACGCCCTTGGGCTTGCCGATGCACTGCAGGGCAAACGCCACGTTTTCGTAGGCGGTCTTTTGCGGCAGAAGCTTAAAGTCCTGGAACACGGCGCCAATCTGGCGGCGCAGGAACGGAACCTTGCGGTTCTTGATCTTCATGAGGTCCTGACCGGCAACCAAGATGCGGCCGCTCGTCGGCTTGACGTCGCGGTTGAGCGTCGACAGCAGCGTGGTCTTACCCGAGCCGGAATGACCGACCAGGAAGACGAACTCGCCCGGATAGATCTCAATGTTGATGTCGTCAAGTGCAGGCTTGTTGGGCTGTGCCGGATAGATCTTGGTGACATGCTCCATAAGGATGACGGGCTCGACACCGGCCTGCTTGGCCATCTTCTTGCGGCTGGCCTGCGGATCGATGGGCGCAAACACCGACGTAAAATCGGGGTTGTTGAGCGCGTTATCGAGGCTTGCGACCTCGGCTGCCTGATCGCTCTCGACCACCGGGGCAGCAGGCTGCGTGGGATCGGGAATAGCGGCAAAGAGACCGGACTGCGCAGGCTGAGGAACCGGCGTCGCAGGGGCCATGGGGTCGGGAATGCCGGCCATGGTAGGCTGCGGCGTGGCGGCGCCAGCCTGAGGCTGCTCCACGCGAGCGGTCACGGCCTGAACGGGCTCAAAACCCGCCGTGCCGGAAAGCGCGACATCGCTGGTGGGATTGTAGGCAAAGGGATCGGATGCCGGCTGTGCCTGATCTGCCGGCTGAGTGGGGGCCTGAGCAACAGGCTGGCCCTCTGAATCCGGAGTGGCGAAACGACTGCCCTGGACGCCTGTCTGCGTCTTGGGGGCATCATCGCCCGCACCGGAGGTACGGAAGTGGTTACCCACTGGTGCTCCTTATCGTCGTGCGTTTAAACTACATGAGCGCTTTGTATTTTAGCAGCATTAGCTTTGCTGCACATAAGAAGCATGGCGTGCTTAGGGATCCCGCAGGCCGGACACAGGGTTACTCTCCAAATCGTCCTCGGACATGTCGGAGCCCCCGCTGCGCGCTTCGCGCGGCGGGGGCTCCTCCGTCCTGCGGAAAGATTTGGAGAGTAACCCTGTACCCGGCCTGCGGTAACTAAGGGGTCGCTGCGTTTATCTTGAAGTGCTGCATATACAAAGTTGGAAGGGTCTGAATTGCACTTTGCCGATATATGCCCTTTTCCCTGATGGGACCGTGCTTGAGGGGCGTCTTCATGAGTTGCGGTGAAATAGGGACTGTTTTACCAGTTAAAAGGTCTAATCAGTCCCTATTTCACCGCAACTGAAACAGGGACGCTCTCCAAGAGAGCGCCCCTGCCGGGTTTCCATAGTTCTGGCGAAGCAGTCCTTGAGATCCGCCTTGCCTTATGCCAAGAACTCCTTGGTGGTCGCCACGATGTTGGCGGCGTCCAGGCCGTACTTGTGCAGGAGCTCGGCACCCGGGCCGGACTCGCCGAAGGTGTCGTTGACACCGATCTTCTTGAGCGGCGTCGGGCACTGCTCGCACAGGACGTCGGCAACGGCGCTGCCCAGGCCACCGATCACGGAGTGCTCCTCGACGGTCACGACGTGGCCGGTCTTGGTGGCGCTCTTGACGATCAGGTCGGCGTCGATGGGCTTGATGGTGTGCATGTTGATGACCTCGGCATCGATGCCCTCGGCAGCAAGCTGCTCAGCAGCCTCGAGCGCCTCGCCGACCATCAGGCCGCAGGCGATGATGGTGACGTCGGTGCCCTCGCGCATGACGATGCCCTTGCCCACCTCGAACTTGTAGGTCTCGGGGTCGTTGATAACCGGCGAGGCCAGACGGGCGAAGCGCATGTACACGGGGCCGTCGCACTCGTAGGCGGCGCGCGTCACGGCACGGGCCTCGATGTCGTCGGCGGGAACGATCACGGTCATGCCGGGGATGACGCGCATGAGGGCGATATCCTCGCAGCACTGGTGCGTGGCGCCATCCTCGCCCACCGAGATACCGGCGTGCGTGGC
>DBGFLF010000061.1:0-1678 GCA_048528725.1 Collinsella sp. | reverse complement strand
GCTCGGGGAACTCCATGCTCTCCAGGATAACCGGATGCTTTTCGTCGCACAGCGTGTCGCCCGTGGTCGTGTTCTTCAGGCCCACAGCCGCCGCGATGTCGCCGGCGTAGCAGATATCGATATCCTGACGGTGGTTGGCGTGCATCTGGAGGATGCGGCCCATGCGCTCGCGGTTGTCCTTCACGGAGTTGTACACCGTGCTGCCGGCTTCGACAACACCGGAGTAAACGCGGAAGAAACAAAGCTTACCCACGAACGGCTCGGTCGCGATCTTGAACGCCAGCGCCGCGAAAGGAGCATTGTCGTCGGAAGGACGGGTCTCCTCTTCCTCGGTGTCGGGGTTTACGCCCTTGATGTCCTCGATGTCGGTCGGAGCCGGCATGTAGTCCACGATGGCGTCGAGCAGCTTCTGCACGCCCTTGTTTTTATAGGAAGTGCCGCACACGACCGGAACGATCGTATTGGCGATGGTCTCCTTGCGGATGGCCACTTTCATCTCGGGGATGGTGAGCTCCTCACCGTCGAGATATTTCATCATCAGCTCTTCGTCGTTTTCGGCGATGGCTTCGATTAGTTCGCTGCGGTATTTCTCAGCCAGCTCCTGCATATCCTCGGGGATCTCCTCCACGCGGATATCCTTGCCCAAGTCATCGTAATAGACGTAGGCTTTCATCTCAAGCAGGTCGATAATGCCCTTGAACGTCTCCTCCTTGCCGATGGGAAGCTGCAGGGGGATGGCGTTCGCCTTCAGGCGGTCCTTGATCATGTCCAGCACGTGATAGAAATCCGCGCCCATGATGTCCATCTTATTGACGTAAATCATGCGGGGGACATGATACTTGTTGGCCTGATGCCACACGGTCTCAGACTGAGGCTCAACACCACCTTTTGCGCACATAACGGTAACGCTGCCGTCCAGTACACGCAGGGAGCGTTCCACCTCAACGGTGAAGTCCACGTGGCCCGGGGTGTCGATGATGTTGATTCTGTGTCTGTTCTTTTTGGCAAGGGCCGGGTCGTTCTGATACTCGGTATGGCTCCAATAGCATGTGGTGGCAGCGGAAGTGATCGTGATGCCACGCTCCTGCTCCTGCGCCATCCAGTCCATCGTCGCAGCGCCGTCGTGCGTCTCACCGATTTTGTGGTTGATGCCTGTATAGAACAGGATGCGCTCGGTGGTCGTGGTCTTGCCTGCGTCGATATGGGCCATAATGCCGATGTTTCTGGTCATTTCCAGAGAAACGTCTCTTGGCATAGTTTCCTCCTAAAAGTTAAGACACAGATTAATATCTGTAATGAGCAAACGCCTTGTTGGCCTCTGCCATCTTGTGGGTATCCTCACGCTTTTTGCAAGCGTTGCCGTTGCCGTTGACGGCGTCCATGATCTCGCCGGCCAGACGCTCACGCATGGTGCGCTCGCTGCGGGCACGGGCATAAGTGGTGAGCCAGCGCAGGCCCAGTGTCTCGCGGCGCTCGGGGCGCACTTCCATCGGCACCTGGTAGGTGGAACCACCCACACGGCGCGCCTTGACCTCAAGCACCGGCATGATGTTCTCCAGGGCTTTTTCAAAGCTCTCGAGCGGGTCGTTACCGGTCTTTTCCTTCACGATATCGAACGCATCGTAAACGATTTTCTGCGCGACGCCCTTTTTGCCGTCGTACATGATGTTGTTGATCA
>DBGFLF010000060.1:0-4147 GCA_048528725.1 Collinsella sp. | reverse complement strand
GCTTCTACCGTTTTCACGAGCTTGCCGACAAGGCCGGCATCACCGTGCCCATCACCGCGGGCATCATGCCGTTTATGGGCAAGTCGCAAATCAGCCGCATGGTCTTTATGTGCGGCGCGTCGCTGCCTTCCCCCGTCATCAAGATCCTCGCCAAATACGAGAACGACCCCGAGAGCCTGCAGGCAGCCGGTGTAGATTATGCCGCCCGCCAGCTTTGCGACCTCAAGGAGCACGGCGCCGACGGCCTGCACCTGTACACTATGAACCGTCCTGCAATCGCCGCGACCATTATGGAGCGCCTGGGGTAATGGAAAAACCGCACATCGATACAACCGTTGTCGAAGTGCCGGCCGACCTTGCGTCGCCGGCGCTTTACCGTATCGATGCTGCCCATCACCCCCGTGTCGACCGTGCCGAGATGCTGCGGTATCTGGGCTACGGCGGCCAGCAAATTGAACCCGAGCTGTCACAACGCATTGAGCTTGTGGTCGAGCGCCTAGAGCTAGACATTGAGCCCCGCGGTGTACGCCGTGTCTTTGCCGTCGATGCCACGGGTGTCGATGAGCAGGGCGAGCCTTGCATTCGCCTGGTTGGCTCCAATGTCGAGCTGCGGGGTCGCGACATCTATCGTCATCTCAAGGACGCCCGCCTGGCGGCGCTCATGGCCTGCACCCTCGGGATGGCCGCCGAGCGCCGTCTGCGTACCACCGGAGCCCAGCAGCCCCTGGAGGGCGCCGTGCTCGACGCCGCGTGCTCGGCATATGTAGAGGCGGCCGTTGAGCAGATGGACCAGCAGGTCAAAGCCACGGCCGCCGCGCACGGGCTCGCCGGCAACTGGCGCTTTAGCCCCGGTTACGGCGACTGTCCGCTCTCGGCCCAGCGCTCGATCGTCGATGCGCTCAACGCCACGCGCCTCATTGGACTCACCGTCACACCCACCAGCCTGCTCATGCCCACCAAGAGCGTGACCGCGGTGATCGGCCTGTTCGACGGCGAAGTCCACGACGCCCAGAGCCGCCCCACCTGCACTATCTGCCGCATGCGCGAGCACTGTCGCTTCCGCGCCGCCCACACCACCTGCTATTCCAGCCATTAGGAGCTCATTGATGTTTACTCCGCTTATCACTCATGATCTGGACGGTGCCGCGCTGGCGGCGCCCGTTGATGCCGCACGCCGCAATGGCGCCACGTACAAGACGCGCACAATCGACGACCTTCGCATTAAGGACGATCGCCTGCGCGCTGCCATCGAGGGCACGGGGCACCTGCTGTTCGACGGCGGCATGGGCACCATGCTGCAGGCCGCCGGCATGAAGGCAGGCGCCCTGCCCGAGCTGCTCAACTTTGAGGAGCCTCAGGTCATCACCGACATCCAGCGTCAGTACGTCGAGGCCGGCTGCGATGTGATCACCGCCAACACCTTTGGCGCCAACGCGCACAAGCTCGATGGCGCCGCCACCGTGGCAGATGTCTTTGCCGCCGCGGTCTCTTGCGCCAGCGCGGCCGGCGCCCACTACGTCGCCGGCGACATCGGCCCCATCGGCGCCCTGCTGCGCCCCCTGGGCACCCTCAGCTTTGACGAGGCCTACGACCTCTTTGCCGAGGAAGTACGCGCCGGCGTCGATGCGGGCGTGGACCTCTTTATTATCGAGACCATGACCGACCTTGCCGAGATCAAGGCGGCCGTCCTCGCCTGCCGCGAGAACTCCGACCTGCCCGTCTTTGCCACCATGACCTTTGAGGAAGACGGTCGCACCTTCCTGGGCACGAGTCCCGAGGTGGCCGCCATCACCCTCGACACCATCGGCGCCGATGTCTTGGGCATCAACTGCAGCCAGGGTCCGGCCGAGCTCCGTGGGCTCGCCGCACGTATGCTCACCGTCACCGACAAGCCCGTCATGGTGCAGGCAAACGCGGGGCTGCCCCGTGTGGACGATGACGGCAGCACCGTCTTTGACATCCAGGCACCCGAGTACGCCGAGGCCGTCGCCGGGATGATCGAGGACGGCGTGAGCGTCGTCGGCGGATGCTGCGGCACCACGCCCACGCACATGGCGGCGCTTCGCACCCTCATCGACAACCACACGCCCAGCGTGCGTCATCGCAAGCCCAGCATGTCGGTCACGAGCGCCCAGACGGTTGTGGACCTTCCCTGCGACGGCCACAAGATCGCCGTCATCGGCGAGCGCATCAACCCCACCGGCAAAAAGCGCCTGCAGCAGGCCCTGCGTGACGGCGACCTGGATTACGTCGTGAGCCAGGGCATCAGCCAGCAGGAGCAGGGCGCCGACATCTTGGACGTCAACGTGGGCCTGCCCGAGATCGACGAGGTCAAGATCATCCAGCAGGCAACCGAGCAGCTCCAGGGCTCCACCCTCTTGCCCCTGCAGATCGACTCCACCGATCCCGCCGCCGTCGAGGCCGCCGTGCGCCGCTACGCCGGCAAGCCCATCATCAACTCGGTTAACGGCAAGCAGCAGATCATGGACGAGATCTTTCCGCTGGTCGCCCACTACGGCACCAACGTCGTCGGTCTCACGCTCGACGAGGGCGGCATCCCCGATACCGCCGAGGCCCGCTTTGCCATCGCCGAGCGCATCGTGACCGAAGCCGCCCGCTACGGCATCGGCCCGGACCGCATTCTCATCGACTGCCTGGTCATGACCGCCTCGACCAACCAGCGCCAGGCCGAGCAAATTCTGCGCGCCATGTCTCTGTGCAAGGAGCGCCTGGGCGTCAAGTGCGCACTCGGCGTGTCGAACATCAGCTTTGGCCTGCCTGCCCGCCCGCTGCTGGGTTCGGTCTTTTTGGCCGCCGCCTTTGGCGCGGGCCTGGACGCCCCCATCATGAACCCCGGTTCCAAGCGCTTTATGGACACCGTCTACAGCTATCGCGTGTTGAGCGTCGAGGACGAGGGCTCGACCGGATACATCGAGCGCTACGCCGGCTGGACCGACCCGTACAAGATCGCCGCCAACCCGGCGGCCGCTCAGTCAGCATCGAGCGATGCCGCGCCCGCCGCAGGCGCCACAGCAAGCGCTGACGACGACCCCATCCGCCACATGGTCGTCTCGGGCCGCAAGGGCGAGATCGCGGCCGAGACCGAGCGTCTGTTGGCCGACCACGACGCCATGGACCTCATCAACAACCACTTTATCCCCGCCCTCGACGAGGTCGGCGTCCTCTTTGACCAAGGCAAATTCTTCTTGCCGCAGCTCATGGCCTCGGCAGAGGCCGCGCGCGTGGGCTTCGACACCATCAAGCGCCTGATGCCCGCCGGCGAGATTGCCGACAAGGGCAAGATCTGCGTGGCCACCGTCAAGGGCGACATCCACGATATCGGTAAGAACATCGTCAAGATGCTGCTCGATAACTACGGCTACACCGTCTTTGACCTGGGCCGCGATGTCGATCCGCAAGAGGTGCTCAAAACCGTAAAGGAGCGCGACATTAAGCTCGTCGGCCTCTCGGCGCTTATGACCACCACCGTCGTCGCCATGGAGGAGACCATCAAGTTACTTCATGCCGAGGTTCCGGGCGTCAAGATCATCGTGGGCGGCGCCGTGCTCACCCCCGAATACGCCAAGCAGATCGGTGCGGACTACTACGCCAAGGACGCCGCCGAGAGCGCGCGTATCGCCGAAGAGGTCTTTGGCCGGTAACATAACGGAAACAACCCCACACCAAAACGTGCCGCATGTGCCACTTAGCGCGTGCGGCACGTTAGAATAAAGGGGACTATGCTCGTTTTGGCAGATAGGAGCGCAAGGATGGCGATCACGCCTGCAGAAATCGCGGAAACCCGCGGCATGGTTGAGGAGCAGAACCTCGACATCAGGACCATCACCATGGGTGTTTCGCTCATGGGTTGCGGTGACGAGAACCTCGACCGCATGTGCACGAAGATATACGACCACGTGACGCACACGGCTGAGCACTTGGTCGAGACCGCCGAGAACCTCGAGCGCGAGTACGGTATCCCCATCGTCAACAAGCGCGTTTCCGTCACCCCGGTGGCGCAGATCGCCGCTTGCTGCAAGGATGAGGACCTCACCCCCATCGCGCATGCCCTCGACCGTGCGGCCGAGACCCTCGGCATCGACTACCTGGGCGGCTTCTCCGCGCTCGTCCAGAAGGGCATCGGCGA
>DBGFLF010000059.1:0-12974 GCA_048528725.1 Collinsella sp. | reverse complement strand
CGAGGAGGATATCCGCCTTTCTGCCGAGCATGGACTCAACGCCATTCGTGTGTCCATCGCCTGGACCCGCATCTTCCCCAACGGCGACGATGCCGAACCCCTCGCCGAGGGCGTTAAGCACTACCACGAGCTGTTCGCCTGCTGCAAAAAGTATGGCGTCGAGCCCTATGTGTCCCTGCATCACTTTGACTCCCCCGCCGCCCTGTTCAACCAGGGCGACTGGCTCAACCGCAAGACCGTCGACGCCTATGTGCGCTATGCCGAGTTCTGCTTCCGCGAGTTCCGCGAGGTCAAGAATTGGTTCACCATCAACGAGCTCATCAGCCTCTCGCACTCCCAATACATCCAAGGCAACTTCCCGCCCAACCATCACTTTGATGTGACGAGCGGCATCCAGAGCCAGCACAACGAGCTCGTTGCCCACGCCCGCGCCGTCAACCTGTATAAGGATCTTGACGAGACCGAGCACCTGGGCGGACGCATTGGCATGGTCAACGTCCTGACGCCGGCATATCCTGCCACCGACTCGCCCGCCGACCAGCACGCCGCCGACCTGTACAACGCCTTCTACACCGACTTCATCATGGACGGCGCCTTCCTGGGTCACTACTCCGCGCGCACCCTCTCACTCATCAACGAGATTCTGCGTGCCAACAACGCCACACTTACGGTTGAGGACAGCGACATGGAGGAGCTCGCCAAGGCGGCGCCCCGCAACGATATGTTCGGCCTCAACTACTATCAGTCGGCGTTTATCGCCGCCTACGATGGCGAGTCCACCAACAGCTTTAACGGCACCGGAGACAAGGGCACCTCGTGCTTTAAGTTTAAGGGCGTCGGGCAGCAGGTCGATATGCCGGGTATCCCCACCACCGACTGGGATTGGCTCATCTACCCGCAAGGCCTCTACGACACGCTCAAGCACATCAGCGCCACCTATCCCAACCTCCCCGTCATCTATATCACCGAAAACGGCCTGGGCCACAAGGACCCCGAGCCCGACGCAAACGGCATCGTCGCCGATCCCGAGCGCATCGACTTTGTCGACCAGCACATGGAGAAGGTGCTCCGGGCGCGCGCCGAGGGCGTCGACGTCCAGGGCTACTTTATCTGGAGCCTGCAGGACCAGTTCTCGTGGGCCAACGGCTATAACAAGCGCTACGGCCTGTTCTACATCGACTTCGACACGCAAAAACGCTACATCAAGCAGTCGGCACTCTGGTACAAGGAGCTCGCCGACACTATGGCGGACGCGCAGTAGCGCATCGCCTCGCTTTCCCCCGAGAGGGGAGCGGCCCTATGCGATACAAACCCAGCCGCTCCCCTCTCTCCCCCTGGGACCGACCCCGCCTGCACCCGGGCTTTTAGCAAGCGGGAGACCATATAGGTTTTCAACGTCCATGCCATTAAGATTTCATGCAAAGAGGAGCGTGAACTATGGAATCGATCGTTAAGTTCTTGGAGAAAGGTCAGCCGTACTTCGACAAGGTCTCTAAGAACATCTACCTTCAGGCCATTAAAGACGGCTTTTTGGCAGCAATGCCCATCATCCTGTCTTCTTCTGTCTTCCTGCTTATTTCGACCCTGCCGGGCGTTGTCGCCACGGTCGGCGGCTTTACGCTGCCCGACTGGTGGAACGTCGACGTCGTGAACTTCTGCAACAAGGTTTACAACTTCACGATGGGCGTCGTGGGCATCATGGTCGCCGGCACCACCGCAAGCGCGCTGACCGGCTCCAAGAACCGCCGCATGCCTGCCGGCAAGGCCATCAACGCCACGAGCACCATGGTCGCCGCCATGTGCGCTATGCTCATCTTGGCCGTTACCCAGACGAGTGCCAAGATCGACGGCGCCGATGTCTCGGTGTTCTTTACCGACAACATGGGCACCAAGGGCCTGCTGAGCTCCTTTGTCGCCGCATTTGCCACGGTCAACATCTATGCCTTCTGCATTAAGCGAGACATCACCATCAAGCTGCCCAAAGAAGTCCCCGGCGCCATCGCCCAGAACTTCCGCGACATCTTCGCCTTCAGCTTCTCCATCCTGTTTGTCGCCGTCATCGACGTTATCTGCCGCACCTGCTTGGCCGTCCCGTTTGCCAACGTCATCTCCACGCTGGTGAGCCCGCTGTTCGCCGCTGCCGATTCCTACGCCGGCCTCGCCCTCATCTGGTTCATGATCCCGCTGTTCTGGTTCATGGGCATCCACGGCCCCTCGGTCGTTAAGCCTGCCCTCAACGCCGCGCTGTTTGGCAACATCACCACCAACCTCGCCACGCTGCAGGCCGGCGGTCACCCCGCCCTCGCCCTGACCGAAAACTTCGGTAACTACATCGGCGAACTCGGCGGCACCGGCGCCACGTTCATTGTCCCGATCATCTTCCTGCTCTTTATGCGCTCCAAGCAGCTCAAGGCCGTCGGCAAAGCCTCTGTCGTGCCCGTGATGTTCGCCGTCAACGAGCCGCTGCTGTTCGCCGCGCCCATCATCCTCAACCCGTACTTCCTGATCCCGTTCCTGTTTGCCCCCGTGGCCAACGTCCTCATTGGTAAGTTCTTCATCGACTTTTTGGGCATGAACGGCTTTATCTATGCCATGCCGTGGGCACTCCCCGGACCGATCGGCACCTTCATCGACACCAACTTCCAGCCGATCTCTCTGGTCCTGGTTGTCGTCCTGCTGGTCGTTGACTTCTTGATCTACTACCCGTTCTGCAAGGCCTACGACAACGTCCTGTGCAAGCAGGAGGCCGAGACCCTGGCCGAAGAAGAGGCCGAGGAGACCAAGGCCGTCAAGACCGCTGTCGCCCCCGCCGTTGAGGCTCCTGTTGTCGAGACCGCTTCTGCCACTGAGGCCTCCGCAGCTCCGTCCGCCCTTAAGGGCAAGGATCTGAGGGTTCTGGTTCTGTGCGCTGGCGCCGGCACCTCTGCACTGCTCGCCAACGCGCTTAAGGAAGGCGCCGACGAGCTGGGCATCGACATTACCGCCAACGCCGGTGCCTACGGCAGCCACTACGCCATCATGGACCAGTACAACGTCATCGTCCTGGCTCCGCAGGTTCGCACCTATTACAACGAGATGAAGGCCGACACCGACCGCCTGGGCATCACGCTGCTGTCGCCCAAGGGCAAACAGTACATCGACCTCACTAAGGATCCCAAGGGTGCCGTCGCCTGGATCGAGGAAAACCTCGAGGCATAAGACGCTGACACCACCTGCCGCTCGCAGACAAAAAATGGCCCATGCATCGATGCGTGATGCGCGGGCCATTTTGTTTAGACCGCACCCGCCCTCCTGTTCATCTCAATCTGTAACATCTAGCCGAGTTTTTGGGTCCCAGCTGTTCCGGATCGAGGTGAACGCACAGGCCAAGCCAAAAATCTCAATCTGTAACATGTAGACCGCTTTTGACCGCTTAGATGTTACAGATCGAGACAAACGGAATAAGCCGGACCGAATTGTCTAAATCTGTAACATCTAGCTGAGATTTTCGGCCCTACCTGTTACAGATTGAGACAAACAGGCCGAGCACGTCTACGACCGCAGGTCCTTCACGCTGGAACGCTCGACCAGCACGCCCGAGACGAGCGTACGGCTTCTGGAGCTCGGGGCTTCCAGACCTGCGACGACCTCGTTAAGCGCACGGACGCCCAGCTCGCGGTGACGGAACTTCACCGACGTCAGAATCGAGTTGGGAATCGTCTTGTAAAGCTCGTCATCAAAGCCGATCACGGACACGTCGTCGGGCACACTGAGCCCTTTGTCACGTAAAGCCATCATCACGCCGTTTGCCATGCAGTCGTTAGCAGCGAGGACCGCCGTGCAATCGGCTTTATCGGCAAGCACAAGGCCCGCGGCATAGCCACTATCCGCATTCCAATCGCCTTGCAGAGGCTCGGGCGGCTCAATGCCATGCGCCTCGAGTGCCGCTCGCCAACCTTTCATACGGCACTGGCTCGACAGCGCTTCTTTCTTACCAGAGACGAAGTACACGTTCTTGTGCCCGTGATTCAAGAAGTACTCGCACGCCATGCGCGCGCCGCCCTCTTGATCGTCACTGACGGTGGAGCAGGTAGGATGTTCCATCGGTGTGATAATCACCGTCTTGAGGTCTTTCGGTGCCTCAAAAGTATCAAAGTCATCGACCATCTGACGCAGGTTGAAGATCATGCCATCAACAGGCAGCTGCGACATCCTACGCGCCGCTTCGGCAAGGGTCATCTTCTCCCCCGCCCGCTTTTTGATCATCGTGAGCGCAAAGCCGCGTTCTTCGGCGGCATCTGCGATACCGTCAATCATGTCCACGGCACCGCCCGACAAGTGGAACAGCACCACGCCGATGCACCCGTAACGGCCCAACTTGAGCGAACGCGCGGCAAAGTTCGCCCGGAACCCGAGCGCTTCCATTGCGGAATGGACCTTATCGCGTGTCGACTCTCGCACGCTACCGGGCTCGTTAATCACACGCGAAACCGTCTTGAGAGAAACACCCGCGGCAATCGCCACATCGTTCATTGAGACATTTTTCTTGTCCATCGTTGCCACTACTTCTCCACTCGGTTCTCTATCGCTTGTTTTTTGCGTTCTAGCATACACCACCTGCCTGACTGATAAATCAACCGTTTACCGGACAATATCGACCGCTCACCCGTATATCCTTGTTGCTCTTCCAAAAATGTCTTACGTTGTCATTAACGAAATGACAACGTTGTCATTTCGCAATGCCTTCCTTGAGCAGGAAGGTTTCCGGGCAGTCCTGACCATCCATCGACGACCAGTTCCATCCACATGCATCGCGCATCAAGTAGCAAAGGAGCTCTATGGACGCCATCGTAAAGATGCTCGAAAAGCATCAGCCGTTCTTTGAGAAGATCTCGAGGAACATCTACCTCCAGGCTATTAAGGACGGATTCCTTGGGTGCATGCCCATCGTCCTCACCTCTTCGATCTTTCTGTTGATCGCCACCCTTCCTGGCGTAGTTGGCATCACGCTGCCCCAGCCGCTCATCGACTGGTGCAACAAGCTGTACAACTTCACCATGGGCGTCATGGGCATCATGGTTGCCGGCACCACTGCCAAGAACTTCACGGCGTCCATGAACCGTCGCATGCCCGCCGGCAAGGTGCTCAACGACGGCTCCACCATGGTTGCCGCCCAGTGCAGCATGCTGCTGCTCGCTGTTACGCAGTTCACCACCAAGTTCAACGGCTCCGAGCTTTCGGTCTTCGATTGCACCAGCATGGGCACGCGTGGTCTGTTCTCGGCCTATATCGCCGCGTTCATTACCGTGTGGGTCTACAAATTCTGCGTCTCGCGCGATCTGACCATTAAGCTGCCCAAGGAGGTCCCGGGCGCCATCGCTCAGAACTTCCGCGACATCATCCCCTTTGGCGGCGCCGTCATCATCTGCGGCATCATCGATGTCGTCGTGCGCAACCTCATGGGTGTTCCGTTCTCCGAGCTGCTCATCAAGCTGCTCTCCCCGCTCTTTACCGCTGCAGAAACCTATCCTGGCCTTATCCTTATCCAGGCAGCCACCGCGTTCTTCTGGTTCATCGGCGTCCACGGTCCCTCGATCGTCCAGCCGGGCATCGACCCCATCCGTCTTGCCAACCAGGCCGAGAACCTGCAGGTTCTGCTGGCCGGTGGTCACCCCGCCCACTCCCTCACCTTTAACATGTCGCTCGTAGGTGAGTTCGGCGGCACCGGCGCCACGTTCATCGTGCCGCTTCTGCTGATTCTCTTTATGAAGTCCAAGCAGCTCAAAGCCGTCGGTAAGGCCTCGATTGTTCCTGTTGCCTTCGCCGTCAACGAACCGCTGCTCTTTGGCGCGCCGATGATCCTTAACCCCTACATGCTCATCCCCTTTGTTGCCGCCGGCTGCGTCAACGTGAGTGTTGCCAAGTTCTTTATCGACAACGTGGGCATGAACGGCTTCTCCTTCGTGGTGCCTTGGGCTACCCCTGCCCCCATCGGCATCTTCATCACCACGAACTTCCAGCTTATCGCCCTGGTATTTGTCGCGATCATCATCTTGCTGGACGCCATCATCTACCTGCCGTTCTTGAAGGCATACGATAAGCTGCTCTGCGACCAGGAGGCCGAGCGCGCCGCCGAGCTGGGTCTTGAGTCCGATGGTGCCGCTTCCATCGCCGCCAACGCCCCTGCGCCCGCTGTCGAGCAGACCGCCGCTTCCGTCGAGCCGACCGCCGCTGCCGCCGACAGCAAGCCTGTCGCCGATCAGCCCGAGCCCGCCGCCGACGTATCCGCTAAGAAGGACGTCGATGGCCTGAAGGTCCTCGTCCTGTGCGCCGGCGCCGGCACCTCTGCCATGCTTGCCAACGCCATCAAGGAAGGTGCCGCACAGACCGGAGAGAACATCGCTTCCTCCGCAGGCGCCTATGGCCAGCACACTGCCATCATGGATCAGTACGACGTTATCGTGCTCGCCCCGCAGGTTCGTAGCTACTACAACGACATGAAGGCCGACACCGATCGCCTGGGCATTAAGCTGCTCGCTCCCCGCGGTAAGGAATATATCGACCTTACTCGCGACCCCGCTGGCGCCATCAAGTGGCTCCGCGAGAACCTCGACTAGTTCCTCCCTCTGTTGGTGCCCGGATCACCAGTTCGGGCACCTCTCCCTATTCGTATCCCACAGAAAGGATGACTCATGACCAACCCCATGCAGTTCCCCGACGGCTTTGTGTTTGGCGGCGCCACCGCCGCTTACCAGGTTGAGGGCGAGACCCGCACGCACGGCAAGGGCAAAGTGCCCTGGGACGATTTCCTGGCAGCTCAGGGTCGCTTCTCCCCCGATCCCGCAAGCGATTTCTACAACAAGTACCCGGTCGATATCGACCTGTGCCAGCGCTTCGGCATCAACGGTATCCGCGTCTCCATCGCTTGGAGCCGCATCTTCCCCAACGGTACTGGCGAGATCAACCCCGAGGGTGTTGCCTTCTATCACGAGCTCTTTGCCACCTGCAATAAAGCCGGCGTTATCCCCTATGTCACGCTCGATCACTTTGATACGCCCGAGGCCTTTTACCAGAACGGCGGCGAGGGCTTCCTGACGCGCACGACGATCGACGCCTTTGTCGAGTACGCCAAGTTCTGCTTTGCCGAGTTCACCGAGGTCAAGCACTGGTTTACCTTTAACGAGATTCCCGCGACCGCCGAGGGCAGCTTTATCGTCGGCAACTGGCCGCACGGCGAGAAGTATCGCCTGGATAAGGCCTTCCAGCTCATGCACAACATGATGGTGGCCCATGCCAAGGCCGTCGTCGCCTTCCACGAGGGCGGCTTTGAGGGCGAGATCGGCATTGTCCAGAACCTGGAGCCCAAGTATCCCCTCGACCCCAACAACGCCACCGACTGCGAGGCAGCTCGCATGGCCGACGTCATCAACAACCGCTGGGTACTCGACGCCACCTTCCGCGGCCACTATGCAGCCGACACCATGGAGGCTGCGACCAAGCTGGCCCATATCGCCGGCGGCGAGCTCGACGTCCGCGACGAGGACATCGCCGCGCTGACCGCCGCGCTCCCCTACAACGATTGCCTGGGCGTCAACACCTACAAGTGCCAGTTCCTGCGTGCCGCCGAGGGCGAAAACGACATCAACCACAATGGCACCGGTGACAAGGGCTCCTCGCGCTGGTTCCTCAAGGGCGTGGGCGAGTCATGCGTGCGCGAAGGCGTACCCACCACCGATTGGGACTGGATTATCTATCCCGAAGGCCTCTACGACCTGCTGCTCCGCATTAAGAACGATTACCCCAACTACAAGAAAATCTACATCACCGAGAACGGCATGGGCTATAAGGACGACTTCGAGGACGGCTTTATCGACGACGCCCCTCGCATCGACTACATGCGTCAGCATCTCGCGTGGATCCTCAAGGCGATTGACGGCGGCGTGAACGTCGACGGCTACTTTGTGTGGTCGCTGCAGGACCAGTTCTCCTGGACCAACGGCTATAACAAGCGCTATGGCCTGTTCTACGTCGACTTTGAGACCCAGAAGCGCTATCCCAAGGCGAGCGCGTACTGGTACAAGAACGTCGCGGAGACCGGCCTGCTCATGGCCTAACTTCAGCCGCGTATCCCCTGTCGGCCGCATGCGAATCCCCCACGGGTTCGCATGCGGCCTTTTTTGTTTTTGGTGAGCCCGAGCAGGCCGTTTATCTCGATCTGTAACATCTAGCAGGGATTTTCAATCCTAACTGTTATAGATTTAGACGAACGGGCGACCAGGGCTGAAAGATCTCAATCTGTAACACGTAGCCCACTTTTAACCGTCTAACTGTTACAGATCAAGACAAACAGAACACCCGAGCAGAAATATCTAGATCTGTAACACGTAGCCCACTTTTAACCGTCTAACTGTTACAGATCGAGACAATAAGATAGTCAAATCCGAACTTTCCAAGCAGTTATGAGGCATGGTTTCTAGTTTTCGGTATCACGAACATACTTTCGGTATCATTTGATACCGATATGATACCGAAAACATATTCGGTCCCGCTGGAGGACTCCGTACGCTACCCAACCAAGTTGCAGGTTCACGAACTCCGTCGATCTTCCGAGCGCCCACGAATTCCTATTTGCGCGTCAAATCGCGTCTCGATGACACGTAAAATGACGCGCAAATTTTTACGTGTCATATTTTTGATGCGCAAAATGACGTTTCAACTTTTATGTGTCATGTCCTCACGCAGCGCTAGCTAGCAAATGACCTGCGTGTGTTCCTCGATGGCAGTGCGGTCCTCGGCGGTAATACCCGGCTCGCACACCACGGCGTCCAAATTGTCCAGGCGACAGAAGGTGTAGAAGTCGCGCTTGCCGATCTTGCTGGAGTCGGCGATGAGGTAGCGCGAGTCGGCCTTGCTAAAGGCGAGCTGCTGGATGCGGCCCTCGTCCATGTTGGACGTGGACACGTCGCCGTCCAGAATGCCGTTGGCACCGATAAACGCCGTGTCAATCCCTAGTGCGCGCAGGGCATCCTCGGCCGTTGGTCCCACAAAAGCGGCGGTGCGGCGGCGGTACATGCCGCCCACCAGGCACAGCTCGCAGCCCTCGCGCGCCTCGAGCAGGCTAAAGGCCGAAAGCGAATTGGTCACATAGATGGAAGGCAGTTTGTCGGTGACTCGGAGAGCGCCAATGCGATCTCACGACGGTTGCGCTCATTGTCTCAATTAGATACTCAACGAAATACGGCCCCGCAGCTCAATAAGCTGCGGGGCCGTACTATACACCGACGAATCAACGACGGAGTGAATCCACTATTTGGCCAGCTCCTGAACGATCCAGTCAATTGCACCTTCGGGATCGTTGGTAAGGTCGATATACTCCTTGCCCCTTGTGGTGAGCAGTTTAATTCCAAGGCGATCGGTATCGGCCTTCATAGCGTCATAGTACATGCGTGCCTGGGGCGCCAGAACAATCACGTTGTACTGATCCATCGTCTCATAGTGGCTTCCGTACGCACCGGACTGAGAAACCAGATCGATACCCTTAGCAGCGGCACCTTCGCGAAGAGCATTTGCCAAGAGAGTCGAAGTGCCGGCACCCTGGCAAAGCACAAGCACGCGGATCTGCTCCGCCTTGTCCTTTACCGCCTCGAGAGCTTTTGCGACATTTTCCTGTGCGGCAATAGCATCTGCATCCGAGTTTCCTGCAGTCTCCTTTGCAGACTCTTCCAAACAAAGCTGATGGTCATACGCCTTGCAGAACGGATAGTAAATCACAAAGTCAACGACCAACAGCACTGCCATCAATACGAGAGAACGCAGATCGAGACCCGTGGTGAGGAATGCACCGATTGGGCCGGGAAGCGCCCACGGCATGGTATACATGGGGGCGTTCATTCCAATGACGTCAATGAAGAACTTACCGATAATGGCGTTGACCATAGGAGCCACTAGGAAGGGCACGAACATATAGGGATTGAGAACAATCGGCATACCGAAGATAACAGGCTCGTTAACTCCAAAAATCACTGGGATAATCGATGCCTTGCCCATGGCTTTAAGCTGCTTGGAACGCATAAACATGATCAGGATAATAGGAACGATGAACGTGCAGCCAGAACCGCCCAGACCGCCGATGAAGCTTGTAAAGTCCTGCGTGAGAGCAATTGACGGATGTCCACCTGCTTGGAAAACCTCAAGATTGGTAACGGTATTGCCGTAGAGCGCAGCATTGATCGGACTCATGACAACCGAAGCACCGTGGATACCCATAAATTGGAAAAGCGCGACCGCGCCTTCGATAAGCGCCATGCCAGGATAGGTGTCGACCGCGGAGAACAGCGGCGAGATGAGAGCGGATACCAAATTGGCGAACGGCACAGCAAGCAGCTTGCGGCTCGCAAGATCGATAAAAGCGCACGCAAGGATCGAAAACCCAAATGCAAAGATATCGCGAAAACTCTGCGCAATAGAGCCAGGGACCTCTTTGGGGAGCTTGATCGTCACATTATGGCTAATGCACACCTTATAGATATTAACGGTCAAGAATGCGGCTACGAACGCAGCGAGAAAACCCTTGGTTCCCATATAGCCGGTTTCAAAAACAGATGTATCTGCTCCGCCAATCGAGACAACATCGTTCGTCACCGATAGCAAGAGCATGCCGCACATGGCGCAAACCATGCACGAGGTGGGGTTGAGAGATTTGCCCGAAGGCATGCTACGGTTCATCGACATTGCAAGTGAGCTCGCCGTGGTGCCGGCCACCATAATGCCAAGAAGCCCCATGGTATATGCATAGATTTTATTGAAGAAATCCAGCACCTCAGACGGAAGCGTGATGCCTACATAGGCAGGGAGCGTCGAAAGAAGAAGGAACAGGCTCGAGAACAGCACAATTGGCATATTCGAGAGAAAGCCATCCTTGATAGCCACCAGATAAATGTTCCTCGAGATTTTGTCGAAGAGGGGCTGGTGTTTTTCAAGGAATTTGACGATAGCGTCCATAACACATCCTTTCATGATTCCCGGGCACGTAACGATTTATCCGGACTCAACCGTCGTCGTCCCCGTTTGTATCCACGTATGTAAGTGAATACGTTCTTGTGCAAAATGTAATATCATTTGCGCGATTTGTCATAACCAATTCTTTTTCCGCTTTGTCGATATGTCAAGAATTCAAATACTTATTCGGTGAACGGTAGTTGATTAATATAAGGTTTTCCCAGCTAAAGGCTATTTTTTCCAAGCAGTACAATAAGTTTGCAACCGTTCACCGATTGGATATAACATATTGAATATATTGTTGTAACAATATTAGAGACAATGTCACAAGCCTGTCGTTCTAGTCAAAGGAAGTAACAATGCCCAAACGATTACTGAACATGTCCGCATCCGATTTTGCCGCCACGTCACCCATGGATCTAAAGCAGGCAATTCTGGCTTCCGAGGGACGTACCATCATGGCGGAAAACGTACCCTCTTCCCAATTTCTCGGCGGCGTTACTAATGCAGAAATCGAACGTGCCGCAGGTGCCGACCTGCTTCTGTTCAACGCGCTCGATGTGTTCGATCCAGTTATTGCCGGTATTCCAGATGATCTCAATGAAAACCCGGTCACTTGGGTGAAGCGAGCATGCGGAAGGCCCATTGGCGTCAATCTGGAGCCAGTTGATAACGAGGCAGAGATGTCTGAATCCCGAACGGAAATCCCCATGGGTCGTCGCGTCTCTCCCAAGACCTTAGAAAAGGCTAACGAACTCGGATTTGATTTTATCTGCCTGACGGGCAACCCTGGAACCGGCGTCTCCAACGATGCAATCGCCCATTCGATTAAACTCTCCAAAGAGCATTTCAATGGCCTGGTCATAGCCGGAAAAATGCATGGAGCGGGCGTTGCGGAACCTGTCATGACGCTCGAAATTGCGCGCAAGTTTGTTGACCTCGGCGTCGATATCCTTCTCGTGCCCGCCCCCTACACCGTCCCTTGCTTCCAAGAAGCAGACCTGCGCGCCATCGTAGACTTTGTACGATCCCACAACGTAGGCAAGTCAATTGAAGATAAGGTTCTCGTCATGGCGGCGAACGGGACGAGTCAAGACTCCTGCGACAGCGAGACCATTAAGAAAATAGGCCTTGCAGCAAAAGCAGCCGGCGCTGACCTCCAACATATCGGGGACTCCATGAACGGTATTTGCCTGCCCCAGAATATCTTCACGCTCGGACAAGCCCTTCGTGGATACAGGCATCAGATCGTCATGCTGAGCCGCTCTGTGATACGTTAAGGTTACCTTGCCCACGTTACATCCCGACTGAGGCAACCATCAGGTATAACCAACATGCAAACTGAGGCTCTAATGCTCGATACACACGAAAAACGGCCACTCTATTTACAGCTCACCGACGCGCTGCTCAAGCAGATCGTCGATGAATATCAAGCAGACGATAAACTTCCGACAGAAATGGAACTCTGCGACGAATACGCCGTAAGCAGAACAACCGTCCGACTTGCCATGAGTGAGCTGGAGCGTCGTGGAAGTATCTATCGAATCCAAGGTAAGGGATCGTTTGTTGCACCGAAACGCGTTAGCGAGCTCAATTCACTTTTAGACTTTGACTTTGCAAGCCATTGCGATGGCGTTGATCCGGATGCCATCACCAAACATTTCGGCGGCCTCACATCAGGTCGTCCAATTTCCGTAATGATGCTCCAACAATTTGGATGTCAAAGTCGCGATGAAATTCAGCGTCTTGAATTGACCTACGAACTTGAAGGCAGCTTCATAGGCGCTGATACGTTCTTCATTTCAAAGTCGCGCGTTCCGAATAACCAGTTAGATTTTCAGGCATTTAGCAGAATCATGGACGACTTGTCCAAGTCTATCCAATCTGTTAGGGAAAGCTATAGAGCACGTCAGCTTAGCGATTCCGAAGCCAGTAATTATGGTGTTGCAAAACTTCCGGTCATCGAACTGACTCATTATGCTTACGACTCCGGAGGC